>DASWRJ010000360.1:0-4217 GCA_036403255.1 Verrucomicrobiia bacterium | reverse complement strand
GTTATTCTTCTACGGCCGGGCGAAGCCGACCGTGCGCTGGCTGGTCACCCTTGGATCTATCAGGGATCGGTCCTCCGCCTGACCGCTCCCGCACAGGATGGGGATATTGTTCAGGTCAAAGATCATCGCCAGCGCTTCCTCGGGATTGGCTTTTACAATTCCAAATCAAAGATAAATGTTCGCGTCATCTCTCCCGACCGTGAGGAGATCAACACCGCTTTTTTCACCCGGCGGATTCAGGAAGCATTAGCCTTGCGCAAAAAGCATATGCCCGAGGCCACCTCGTTTCGCGTCGTGAATGCCGAGAGCGATTTCCTGAGCGGTTTAATCGTGGACAAGTATGAAGATGTGCTGGTGCTCCAAATTTCTTCGCTGGGCATGGATCGCCGCAAAATGGATATTGTGGCGGCGCTGCAGGAAATTTTCACGCCGCGCGCCATTATCGAACGCAGTGACACACCTTCGCGGAAGTTCGAGGGGCTGACGGAATCCAGCGGGCTGCTGGCCGGCAAATTGGAGGGAGAAATTGGCGTGCGCCTGAACGGGCTTACCTTCCAAACCAACTTGCTCGAGGGCCACAAAACCGGGCTTTACCTCGATCAGCAGGTGAATTATGCGCGGGTGGCGGATTATGCGCGCGGCGCGCAAGTGCTGGATTGCTTCAGTTTCATGGGCGGCTTCGCCCTGCACGCGGCCCGCGCGGGCGCGGCGCATGTCCATGGCATCGATCAAAGTCAGGAAGCCCTCGCGCTCGCCCAGCGCAATGCCGAAGCCAACGGTCTCTCTGCGTTATGTTCCTTCGAGGCCGCCAACGTTTTCGATTGGCTCAAGGCGCATACCAGTGCGCCGGCGCATGAAAAAATTGTCCCGCGCTTTGACGTTATTATCCTTGATCCGCCCTCGTTCACACGCAACCGGGCATCGGTTCCGGACGCTTTGCGCGGCTACAAGGAAATTCATTTGCGCGCGCTTAAGCTCCTGAAAGCCGGCGGGACCATTGCCACCTTCTGCTGCTCGCACCATGTTGATGCTGTTACTTTCCAGGATGTGATCCTGAGCGCCGCATACGATGCCCATAAAATTCTGCGGCGCGTCGCCACCTTGAGCCAATCCCTCGACCACCCGATTATTCCAGCCATTCCGGAAACCGAGTACCTCAAAGGTTATGCCTTTGAGCTGGCCCGTTGAGGCAACGTTGGTCTAGCTGCGCGCTGCCGCTGCGACCACTGCCGTCAGAATCATCATGAATATGGAAAGCAGCACCAGCAGGTTCATGGCGAAAGTTAACAATCCCAGAGTGGCGCGGCGGTAACGAGGCCATGTTCGGAAACGCCATTCCAATGTGGCCAGCGCACATGCTATTAAACTAGCTAGCATCCAGCCGTATTCCCGGAAATAGTTTACGGTCAAAATGTTCGCGTGCGTCAGTTTCCAAAAATTTCTTTCACCTGCAATGTTGGCCTGTTGCAGCAAGTATTGCAGCTTGGGAACAACAAAAAGTGCGCAAATGGCCCAGAGTACAATTACGGGGCCTAAAAATGCCGCCGAGCGGAGATAAGTCGCCCAGCGTGGTTCGGTTTGTGTCATGTTCATAATATTGGCTCCGTCATTACTCGTAATTCCCGCAAAAATCAGGGCCCCTACTTTTATTTGTTCCCCCATAGTCACGCTCTTTTTATATTCAAGCTTCAGCTTGCTTGCATCGCCAATGCGCTGCACTTCGAGTGCAAAAGCCTGCTCCAAGTCTGTGCCAGACTGAAGTTGCTCCTCGACACCGTCTCGCAAATGGCTTTCCAGTTCGTCCAGGATTTCCGCACCGCGGACGCCCTTTTCCTCCATGCTGCGTCGCCACTTTTCAATGGCTTGGTCGAAATCAAACATGGCGCTCCTTCCAAAACTGCGTTAGAACCGAATGCACGGTCGTCCATTGCTCACGTTGATTGTCGAGGGCCCGCGCTCCGTCTTTCTTCAGCGCATAATATTTGCGCCTGCGGCCCGACTCGCCGGCGCGCCAGCGCGACCCGATCCAGCCGCGCTTCTCCATCCGATGCAGCACCGGGTAAAGCATTCCATCGGTCCACCGCATCTGGTCGTGTGAGCGCTTTTTAATTTCCTGGATGATGGCGTAACCGTAGCTCTCGCCCTGCGCAAGCAGGGAAAGAACGAGCGGTTCAGCCGAAGCAGCGACCAGTTCCTTTCGAAGCATAGGGGCACTATACATTGCAGTCCTATGTAACGCAAGCGAAAAATATCATTCATTTTCCGCATTGACGCCGATTCGCATTTGCCTTGCACTATTCCCCATGCATCCAAAACACTTTTTTTCAGCTTTAGCGGGTAGTGCCCTGCTCATTCTCCTGACCGGCACCTTGCCCGCGAGTGCGGACGTTAAATTGCCAGGCCTTTTCTCCGATCACATGGTTCTCCAAATGGGTGCCCCGATCCGCATCTGGGGTTGGGCCGATCCTGGCGAACAAGTGACGGTCGTGTGCGGCGGAAATTCCGGAAAAGTCACCGCCGATGCCAATGGGAAATGGATGCTGCGCTTGCCGCCCGTCAAATCTACCGAACCCTTCGCTATCAAGGTCCAGGGCAAAAATGCTGTTACCATTGAGGACGTCGTGATGGGCGAAGTTTGGGTTGCCAGCGGCCAATCAAATATGGAATTCGGGCTCGGCGGCGCTTTCGAAGCCGAGAAACACATCGAAGCTGCCGACAATGCCAAAATCCGCCTTTTCACAGTCCCAAAGCTTCGCTCCGACAAACCAGTCGATGACATCAAAGCCCATTGGGAAGTCTGCAGCCCGGACAGCGCCAGGCGATTTTCAGCCGTGGCGTATTTCTTCGCTCGCGATCTTCAAAAAGCGCGCCAGGTTCCCGTCGGCGTCATTCACACTTCCTGGGGCGGTTCGCCCGCCGAAGTTTGGATGAGCGAAAAAGTCCTCTCCTCGAATCCAGATTACAAACGCGACATTCTCGATGCCTACCCGGCGCAACTCGACAAATTCAAAAAAGCTGTCGCTCAATGGGAAAAGGAATCCGCCGCTGCCAAAGCTGAAGGCAAAGAATTCAAGAAAAACAAACCATGGGCCTCTTGGAAACCTTGCGAGCTTTACAACGGCATGATCGCCCCGCTGATTCCTTTCTCAATCAAGGGCGCCATCTGGTATCAGGGAGAATCCAATGCCGGACGCGCCTGGGAATATCGCTCGCTCATGGCTGACCTTATCCGCAATTGGCGGCACGATTGGAACCAGGGCAAGTTCGAGTTTTTCCAGGTCCAACTCGCGCCTTTCATGGCCATCAAAGACCAACCCAGCGAAAGCTCCTGGGCTGAACTCCGTGAAGCCCAAAATATAGCAGCTAAAAGCGTCGGCAACGCCGGCGTGGCTGTCATTACCGATGTCGGTGAAGAAAAAGATATCCATCCCAAAAAGAAAGAACCAGTTGGCGCCCGCCTCGCCCTTGCCGCTCGCGGCATCGCTTATCATGAGAAAATCGAATATTCCGGCCCCATCTATAAAAAGCTCAAAATTAAGGGGGACAAAGCGATCCTCTCCTTCGATCACATTGGCAGCGGGCTGACCGCCAAAGACGGCGCTCTCAAAGGCTTTGCCATCTGCGGCGAAGACAAGAAATGGGTCTGGGGCAAAGCTGAAATCGACGGCGACAACGTCGTCGTGAGCAGCTCCTCGATCAGCAAACCGGTCGCCGTCCGCTATGGCTGCGCGGATTTTCCAGTTGTGAACCTGTGGAACAAAGACGGTTTGCCCGCCTCTCCTTTCCGCACCGATGACTTCGAAATGATTACGAAGCCGAAACCGAAGACAATCGCCCGGAACTAAAGTCTGTGCGGGCGCTGCACTCAAGCTGGCCAATCAATTCGGGCCGAGTTGCACTATTCCATAGGCAACTCGGCCTCTTGCTTCTGCTCCCGGTAATGCTTGGGACCTTTGGGTGCGCCACCGAAACCAAACCTGCAATGGCGCTGCCTGCTTCGACGACCTCTGCCGCTACGGCGAAATCCGAGTTCATCTTCGAGAGCGCGCCGTTTCCCTCCTGCCACGCCTCGACGCTGGCCGAAACACACGACGGAATCGTCGCAGCGTGGTTCGGTGGAACGGCCGAAAAAAATCCAGATGTCGGCATCTGGTTCTCGCGAAATGAATCGGGCAAATGGACTGCCCCGGTCGAGGTTGCAAACGGACTGCAGTCGG
>DASWRJ010000359.1:0-3139 GCA_036403255.1 Verrucomicrobiia bacterium | reverse complement strand
GCGGGGGCATTGGCCTCCCGATAAGGCTGACTTACTCGGCCCTCTCCCCACGTTAACCCTTTGGCAGACTTGAAGTCTGCGCATAATGGGGTGGCGTTCCGGTAAGTCCATCGAGAAACCAATCGGCTCCCGACCCAAAATTCAACCGCTGCTACTTCTGGACAATGCACCCGAAATGCAGGTCCTATGCTACGGAACCCGGCGGCCTGCCATTAGCCCGAGCAGCAACAGAATCACAAAAATTGCGACGAAAAGACCAAACAGGAACTTAGCGATACCCGCGGCAGCGCCGGCGACTCCCATAAAGCCTAACAAGCCTGCAATGATTGCAATTACGAAGAATATTAATGCCCATCTTAACATGGAGTAAGTTCGGTCAGGCCGGCTAAATTGGCCATAGGATGTTCGCCTCCATGGGCGGAGGAACCCAAGAGGGCACACGGTGGATTAATTCAGATCGCTCATGCGCTTGCCTTCGCGGCGGAGAAGGAGGGCTTCAAATTTGGGCACGTACATCTGCGTTTCCGCTGGGAGGCGATAAGCAATGCGGTCGTAAGCAGGTGCTTTGTCTTGCTTGAGAAGATTTTGGACGCGCTGCTCGCCGGCGTTATAAGCGGCGAGGGCCAGACGCCAATCGCCAAAGCGCTGGTGCAGGATGCGCAAATAATGAGCGGCGGCCTGGGCGGACTTATCCAAATCAAGGCGCTCATCGTGAGGCCAGAGGGACAGATTGAAGCGTTTGGCCGTCACGGGCATGAGTTGAAACATACCGGCTGCGCCGGCTGGGCTTTTGGCGGAGGCATTAAAGGAAGATTCAATTTCCGCGAGCCACACCAGCTCAGATGGGACGTTTTGAGCGGCAAAGATTGTTTTGAGGCGCGGTATAATTTTTTGGGCCTGCTGGGGCATGGGACGACGCTCGAGTTGATGAACCCAGATGGTCCGCTGGAGTTGGAGGGGAGGCGCGGGCAAAAGCGAGTTCGTGGCGGGCTTGACCTGACGGCGCAGCTCATTCGCGGTGGAAAGATAATCCAAGTGCGTTTCCAGCCATTCGGCGTAAGGTTGAGTTTCTTCGAATTTCTTGAGCACTGGCAGGAGTTGGATGGCGGTCTGTTCGAGGTGGCCGAGATCGTAAGGATTGGTTCCGTGCAGGCGAACTTCCATTTCGGTCATGAACTCGCGAACGCGGTTTTGGTCGAGGCCAAGCGCGTCCCAGACGGTGTCGTCCACGTTCTCCTGCATCCAATCCTGCACGGACTTGAGCAGCTCGTCCGCGGAGAGTTGTTCGGGTTGAGCACAAACCTGGAGAAAAGGAGAAAGCAGCGCGAAGCCGAAGGTCAGGGCCAGCAACAAGTTAAAGCGCTGGCGAAAAAGCGCATGCCACATGCCTGATTTTAGATTTAGCTGCTGGATAAGAAAAGCAGCAAAGCTCCGGTGGGCAAAAACCGTATGCAGAAAATGATTTCCTCGGCTGCGCCGATGTGTATTGCTTTAGAGCATGCAAACCAACCGACGCGCGTTTCTCAAGACATCTGCCTTGGGAGTCAGTGTGCTGGCGAGCGTGCCAGTGATGGCAGCGGACCCGGAGGCGGCGCGCAGCGGAGTGCGCGCCCTACCGCGAGGGGAGATAGCAAACGCGGCGCGCAGCGGAGTGCGCGCCCTACCTGCGCAATCGCGCTCTTACATCAGCAAACAACCGGCCATGCGCCTGGGGATGGTAACTTACAATCTCGGACAGGAATGGGACATTGAAACGACCATTAAAAATTGCGAGGCCGCGCATTTCGATGGCGTGGAGCTTCGGACGGGGCATGCGCACAAGGTCGAGGTCGATTTATCGAAAGAGCAACGCGCCAAAGTGCGAGACCGATTCCAAAATTCCGCAGTCCAACTGATGGGCCTGGGGAGCGCATTTGATTTTCACACGCCAGACGAGAAAAAGCTCAAAAAGGATATTGCAGATACCAAAGAGTACATCGTGCTGGCGCATGATGTGGGTGCTTCTGGAGTTAAGGTGCGGCCGAATGGTTTGCCCAAGGAAGTGCCAGTTGAGGCCACGCTCACCCAAATCGGCAAGGCTTTGCGTGAATTGGGCGAGTTCGGGGACGGGCACGGAATTCAGATACGCCTGGAAGTTCATGGGAAAGACACATCTCTTCTCCCCAATATCAAAGCGATCATGGAGGCGGCCGACCACAAGAACGTTGGCGTTTGCTGGAACTCGAACCAAACGGATTTGGATGGACGCGGCTTCGACTACAATTTTGATTTAGTGAAAGCCAAAATCTTTTCCGTGCACATGCGGGATCTATATTTGGATGAATACCCGTTTCGGAAGCTGCTCAACCGGCTGAACGAAATCCATTTCAGCGGGTATTGCCTGGCTGAAATTCCATCGAGTCCTGATGCGGTGCGGGTGATGAAATACTTTCGAGCGCTTTGGCTTGCGTACCAGGATGCGCTTTGAGGAAGTTACGCGACGGGGACCGGCACAGCGTGAAAGATTTCTTCAATCAGGCGGTGCAATTCGGATGGTGCGACCGGCTTTTGGCAGAAGTAATCAACACCTGGAAATTTTTTGAGATCGAAAGCGGAGATCATGACAACTGGAACATCCGGCTCGTAACCCTTGAGGCAGGCGGCAAGTTCGTTCCCTTTGGGACCAGGCATCATTTGATCAATGATGGCGAGATGAAAAAAACGATTTTGAAATTCCTGGAGTGCTTCCAAAGCATTTGACGCCGTATGCACTTCATAGCCAAAGCCTTCCAGCGCCATGAGCATCGATTGCAGGACTTCCGGTTGGTCGTCCACTACCAATATACGGGCTGCTTGACCGCTCATAAGCAAGTTATCGGCAGAAGAAAAAAAAGATTAATTTCAAAGTGTCTCATTTTTTGGCAAACGGCCCTTCAAATACGAATCTATGCATAAATCTCATCGAATTGGCACTCTTCTGCTTTGCGGTGCCCTCACGGTTATGGTTTGCGACTTGGCGCATTGCGCGCCGAACCCGATCCGCAAGCTGAAGGATGTGGTCATCTACGAAGACCCGAAGTTTTACTGCGCGTTTCCGTCCATTGTGCGCCGGGCGGATGGGGAGTTGCTGGTCGCGTTTCGACGCGCGCCGGAGCGCCGA
>DASWRJ010000358.1:0-5476 GCA_036403255.1 Verrucomicrobiia bacterium | reverse complement strand
GAGCTCTTTCAGCAACTCGGGAATGCCTTCGCCGGTTTTAGCGGAGATGCCCACCGAGTGGGGAAAGCGCTCTTCATATTTGCGGAGGACTTCAGGGGTGCCGAAACGGTCCAATTTATTGAAGACCATAAGGGTCGGCTTGCCGGAAGCGCCGATTTCCTCGAGCACGCTGTTGACCGCGGTGATTTGGTCCTCGGCCTGGGGATGGCTGATATCGACGACATGCACGAGCAATTCGGCCTGGACCACTTCTTCCAGAGTGGCTTTGAAAGCTTCGACTAATCCGTGGGGGAGCTTGCGGATGAAACCGACCGTATCGGTGAGCAAAACATTTTGGTTTGTAGGTAAACGCAGGCGTCGAGTCGTTGGATCCAAAGTGGCGAACAAGCGATTTTCCGCGAGCGCGGTTGCGCCGGTCAGGGCGTTCAGGAGCGTCGATTTTCCGGCGTTGGTGTAGCCAACAATGCTCGCGAGCGGCCAGAGATTTCGCTGCCGCCCGGCGCGCTGTGTTTCACGCTGACGGCGCACTGAACCGAGTTCCTCACGGATCTTGTCGATTCGTTCCTGGACGCGGCGGCGGTCAGATTCCAATTGCGATTCGCCTTCGCCACCGCGCATACCGATACCGCCAGACTGGCGGGAAAGATGTCCCCAAAAACGGGTCAGGCGCGGGAGTAAATGCTGGAGTTGCGCCAATTCCACTTGGAGCTTGCCTTCCCGAGTGCGGGCACGCTGAGCGAAAATATCGAGAATGAGAGCGGTTCGATCGAGTACTTTGCAACCGAAAACCTTTTCCAAGTTGCGGCTTTGAGCGGGGGAAAGTTCATCGTCGAAGATGACCGTATCCACCTGATTTTTACGGCAATGATCGGCAAATTCCATAGCCTTGCCGGTGCCAATGAATGTGCCGGCCACCGGGACCACTAATTTCTGAATGCCTGTGCCGATGATTTCGGCGCCAGCCGTGCGAGCCAATTCGGAGAGTTCCTCAAGGGATTCCTGAAGGTCCCAATGCGTGCGGGATTTAAATTCCAGACCGACTAAAAAGGCGCGCTCCGTCCTTTGATTGGAGTTATCGATGAGAGATTTCAATGATTCTTTGTGCTGAGAGAAGCTAACATATGCGCAGGGAAAGGAAAGAAAACTTCCGGGCGGCAAATCCGACCATTTGCGGGGCATAATGGCGAATTCTGCTGAAGAACCAGTTGTTTATCCCATAGGGGTCGAACTTTTGAGCTTTTGCGGCTGAAAACGCCAGGTCCATTAAAATTGCCGAAGAATGTGCAAAATCCGCGCTAAGCGGAGGCTTGGCAGAGCGGCTAAATAATGCCAATCTGCCTCGAAATGAGTTCACAAAGCATGCAAGCGGTTGGCGTTATTCCTGAGAAACGGGAAGTGGGGTTGTTATGCCATCAAGCTCCCGCCATCGGGCAGCCAACAGTGGTTAAAATTCGGACGCTGGAGGTGGGCATCTGCGGGACGGATCGTGAAATTTGTCATTTCGATTATGGGACCCCGCCGCGCGGGTCGGATTACCTGGTGCTGGGGCATGAAGCTCTGGGTGAAGTAGTCGAAGTTGGACCGGGCGCAAGCAAGTTCAAAGTTGGTGATCTGGTTGTGCCGAGTGTTCGTCGTCCTTGCCCTCACGATTACTGCCTGTCCTGCCGTGAGGACCGACAGGATTTTTGTATAACCGGCGATTTCACGGAGCGCGGTATCAAGATGGTGCATGGCTATATGACGGAGTTCTTCGTGGAGGAGGAAAAGTATCTTACGTACGTTCCGCCTGAGCTTCGGGATTGTGCTGTCTTGGTCGAACCCCTGACCGTGGCCGAAAAAGCGCTTGCGCAGGTCTGGCACATTCAAAAGCGCCTCCCCTGGGAAAATCCGAATCCCAGCGCGGGCGGGCGAGGTGCTGGTAAAACGGCGGTGGTACTGGGCGCGGGACCGATTGGCATCCTCGGAGCGATGACACTGCTGGTGAACGGCTTTAAGACCTATGTCTATTCTCGTTCAGCCGAGCCGAATCCAAAAGCCTCGCTGGTGAATTCTCTGGGCGCGAAATACATATCTTCCGAGACGACGCCAATCGATAAATTTGCCGAAATGGTCGGCAATATCGATTTGGTGTATGAAGGTGTAGGCACTGGCAAAATCGCTTTCGATGTCCTGAAAATTCTGGGACTAAATGGCATCTTTGTTTTCACCGGGATTCCTCCAGCGAATAAAGGGAGCGTCCCCGTGGATGCGGATTTGATCATGCGCCAAATGGTGCTGAAGAACCAGGTGCTGGTTGGGACTGTGAACGCCGATCGTGCCGCTTTCGAGAACGCGATACGAGACCTTGGCACTTTCAAGCGCCGCTGGCCGGAAACTCTCGGCTCGGTGGTGACTGGCCGGTATCCGATCGACGCCTATCGCGATCTGCTGATCGGCAAGCCTGGTGGAATTAAAAACGTAATCAAAATTGCCTAATCCAAAACATGCCAAAGCGATTGATCGACGTTTCTGTGCCCATATTTGAGGGAATGGTTCATTGGCCGAATGACCCGGCATTCAAAAGAGAGTGGGTATTGCAAAAGGGGAAAAATGGCGCGCCTTGCAATGTGTCAAAGATTTCTCTGGGTTCGCACACCGGCACGCACATGGACGCGCCTTTGCACTTTCTTTCCAATGGGGCAACGATGGAAACCTTGCCAGTGGAGGCCACCATTGGCCCAGCGAGGATCATCATGATTCGCGATAAAGTGTCCGTGAACCCGGATGAACTCCGGGCTTTCAAATTGCGGGCGGGGGAGAGAATCCTGCTCAAAACCCGAAACTCCCATCGAGCCTGGAAAATGGGCAAGTTCGATGAGGATTTTGTTTACATTTCCAAAGAAGGCGCGGCTTATCTGGCCGAGAAAAAAATTCAAACGATCGGGATAGATTATTTGTCGGTGGGTGGGTTCAGGCGCGACAGCATTGAAACGCATTGCGCGTTATTGGGCGCTGGAATTTGGATTATTGAAGGCCTGAACTTATCCAAGGCCAAACCTGGACCCTGTGAGTTGATCTGTCTTCCCTTGAAAGTGATGGGTGCAGAAGGCGCTCCCGCGCGAGCCGTTTTGCGTCAGTAAGACATCATTTGGCGGGTTCGGTCCCGTAATTTTTGACCAAGTAATCTACAAGCTTTGGAATTCCATTTGTGGCAATGGGCGCGCCGTATTTATCTTTCATTTTCAGCACTGCGGCTGTCCAGGCAGCGCGGCTCAAGCGCGGCTGAGTGGAAATGTAATCCGCAGAATGACATAAGAGACATTGCGCTGTGACCAATTCGGCTCCGGGAGCGCTTTTTAATTTCGCGGTTTCGGGTGGAAGTTGAAATGTCTCGGCGAGAACTGCGAGGCATCCGAGCATGGTGCTGGCTGAGCTGAGGAATAAGAAGAGTTTTTTCATGCGTTGGGTTAAGTCGCGTTTACGCGCACTGTCTCGACAACATTGCGCATATAGCCAGCCGGGTTCCAGAGCGGTTCGAGTGGCTGGCTTTGCCCGATGCGATTGGTTGCTTTGACCTGTAGCTCGTAAGCTCCAGATTTGTCGGGCGCAAAAGCAATGGTCCATTCCCGAAACGAATATTTACCCAAATCTTTTCCCAGTTCAGCTTCCCGCCAACTCTTACCGCGATCAGCGGAAAACAGAACTTCAGTAATCCCGTAACCACCATCAAACGCAATGCCTTTGACAAGCGCCTTCTCGTTCACGCGCAGCTTTGCGCCATCGGCAAAATTTGTGATGAAGGAGCGAACATTGAAGCGCGCAATGGGCACGGTCTTTTTCGGAGTTGTGCCAGGCTCGACACAAGCGCAGGCATTGTCTGGAATGCGATAAGCAGGATTCATCCAAAAGCCATTAAAAGGCTCGTCGATGACATTGATTTCGTTCACATGCTTGACCCAATAAGTTCCGTAATAGCCAGGGACAACAAGCCGCAGGGGAAAGCCATTCAGGACAGGCAAATCTTCGCCGTTCATTTCATAGGCGAGCAGGATTTCTCCATCCAGCGCCTGATCGATATCCAGGGCTTTGATGAAAGTGGGTACGCTCGGCAGCAACGGCTTGTCCAGGCCCTTAAAAGTTGCTTGTTTGGCGCCGGCCGAAATACCCGCGCGTTCCAGGACATCCTTCAACCGCGCACCGCGCCAGCGAGCATTACCCATGGCGCCGTTGCCGAGTTGCCCGCCAGAGACACGCGGTTTGAAGAAGCCGCGACTGTTTCCGGAGCATTGGTTTACGGCGAGCACTTCGGCTGCGGCAAAATTGGTTTTGAGATCGGCAAGTGACAAAGTTAACGCGCGATTGACCTTTCCTTTCACTTCCAGCCGAAAGTCCTTTGCATCTACGACAGGAGGAGCGGGTGCAAGATGATAACGAACGAAGAAAGCGTCGTTTGGAGTGATGATATTCTCGTTAAAGACTGAAAACGGCGTTTCAAGTTGCGGCGGCCGGCTGGTTAAACGAATCAACGGCCGTTTTTGCGGATACTTCACGAGGGGCCGCTCGCCATTTTCGAACGGCAACGTAATTGTCTCCTCCGCATTGCTTGCAGTTGGTGCTCCAACCCACGTGGCGGCTGCCACTACACTGGCCGCTTGCAAAAAGCGGCGCCGGTTCAAATGGTGCATCTCGTTTTGCATCTGCATGCGAGCGATTTTAGGCATAATTAATTACATAATGGAAGCTGGCGCATTCCCGGAATAAAGATTGGCCGCACCAATTTAAGTTTTTGGTAATGTAAATGTATCGCCGATTCGGGTGAGTCCGAGACGCTCGGGCTCGCGTTGCAATGCTTCTTGCAACCGAGTGATCGGCTCCATCATCGGCTCGTGGCTTAGCCGAAAGGTTTGGTGATGGATGGGCAGGAAGTATCGGGCTCCAGCCTGATTGGCCATGGCGAGAGCTTCTTCAGGGGTGCAGTGACTGCGAATCCAAGGGTTGTAAGCGCCGATGGGCATGATGGCCACTTCAAATGGACCCTGAGATTTGACTTCGGAAAATGAATTGGTTTGGGCGGTGTCACCCCCGAATAAAATCGCTTTGCCTTCGCGGCGGAGAATATACCCGTTGTATCCCCTCTCGAGCGACTTGGGCCAGCGTTGGCCCCAGTGCTTGACTTGAACTCCAGTAATCTCCAGAGCACCCGCTGAAGTATGAATCAGGTTGGTTTCTCCCCAGCCTATTTCCTGCACATTGGAAAATCGGAGCGGAGCCAGAATGTCTGCCGTGGCACTGGCGGTGACAACGTGTGGTGTTCGGCGCAAACGACGCAAGGAAGGGATGTCCATATGATCCATGTGCGCATGAGAGAGCAGGATTAAATGGATGGGAGGCAAATCCCTGATGCGCAAGGCAGGAGCGACGAAGCGTTTCGGCCCAGCTGTGCCGAGGCCAAATTGGATGCCGACTCGCTGGCCGAAGGCCGGATCTGTGAGGATGC
>DASWRJ010000357.1:0-4253 GCA_036403255.1 Verrucomicrobiia bacterium | reverse complement strand
AATGTTGGATTTATGGCGCTCGACCGTTTGGGCCAGAAATGGGGCGCCGCGTGGGCATTGGAAAAGAAATTCGCAGCGAAAGTTGCGCGCGTGGAGCGCACGGGAAAAAAGCTGCTGCTCTGCCGGCCCGAGACATTTATGAATGGCAGCGGTGAAGCAGTCGCGCCGGTGGCGTCATTTTATCGGATTGAGCCGCAACGGACGCTGGTGATAGTGGATGATGCGGACTTGCCATTCGGAGAAATTCGGATGCGAGCGAGCGGCAGCAGTGGCGGGCATCATGGGCTGGAATCGATCGCGCAGCATTTGGGCACGACCGATTTTCCGCGACTGAGGATTGGGATTGGCCGGGACAACCCGGGCGTGCGTGAGATTACTGGGTATGTGCTGTCGCAATTTGCGGCAGGCGAGCAGGAAATGCTCGCTAAGGTATTAGGTCGAGCTTGCGAACAAACGGAATGCTGGCTGGACTCAGGAATATTGAAAGCTATGAGCCTTTACAACGGGGCCATCAAAACTGAAAACAAAGGCAACTAAAGTGAAAAGATACGAAGGTCTGTTCATCTTGAATACCGCGGGGAAAGAGGAAGGTATTAAGGATATGATCGACAAAATAAGCGCGGAGATTTCGGCGGCCGGGGGCAAAGTCGAAACCACGCAAAAAATGGAAAAGAAGAATTTTGCGCGGGTGGCGGACAAAAAATTCACGTCAGGCTTTTACTTGAACGTGATTTTCGAAGGGGAAGAGAATTCGATCTCGAAGCTGAGGAACCATCTGGTGCTGAACGAAGACATTCAACGTGTCATGTTCACGGTGGCGCCTGAGCCGAAGAAGGTTGGCCTGGGCCTGGCCCAATAGAGGGAAGCGGAAGGGGCAATTTTATGGCCAGCTACAACAAAGTTATTTTGATGGGGAACCTGACGCGGGACCCCGAGCTGCGTTACACGCCGAAGGGCATGGCCATCGCCAAACTGGGCGTAGCCGTGAATCGTTCCTGGAAAACGGAAACCGGCGAGCTCAAGGAAGAAGTGACTTTTGTGGATGTGGACGCCTTTGGGCGGCAAGCCGAGACGATTGCGCAGTATCTGAAGAAGGGGAATCCGATCTTCATGGAAGGCCGCCTGCGCCTGGACCAATGGGATGATAAACAAAGCGGGCAGAAACGCTCGCGTTTGGGTGTCGTGCTGGAGGCATTCAAGTTTATCGGCGGGGGGCAGCGCGCCGAGGGCGGGGCTTCCGCTCCGGTGAATCGCCCCGCAGCATCGTCGGCTCCGGCCCCGATGGAAACTGCTCCCGATGCCGACGTACCGTCGATGCCCGAAGATGATGTGCCTTTTTGAAATTAAACAAACACTAACGAATTTTTACGTATGCCTAAAACTGAAGTAATTCTCACGCATAACATTGTGGGGCTTGGCGCCGAATCCGATCAGGTGAAAGTGGCCGCCGGATATGCCCGCAATTATCTTTTTCCACAGGGCTTTGCCATTCCAATGACGGGCGCGAACAAGCGACGCCTGGAAGTGCTGCGGCAACGCAGGGCCGAACGCGAAGCGCATGAATTCAACAGCATGAGCGAGTTGGCCAAGAGCATTTCGAAACTGACCGCGCTGGTAAAAGTGAAGACGGGCGAGGATGGGAAGATGTTCGGCTCGGTCACGGCTGGCACGATTGCCGACGAGTTAAAGCATCAATTTGACATCACGCTCGACAAGCGAAAAATCCATCTCGAGCATCCCTTGCGCACCGTGGGTGAACATGAAGTGGAATTGCGCCTGCACCATGATGTTACGAGCACGTTAAAAGTTAAGATCGAGAGCACGAATCCATTACCCGCTCCGGCGGAAGGGCCGGAAAGAGGAGGGCGCATGGGACGTGAAGGCCGCGAAGGCAGGGACAGCATGCGCACTGAGAAGCGCGGACGGCGCGAGCATACTGAGGGGGCGGTTGCGGCCGCTGCGGAGAAACCCGCCGAAGCCAAGGGCGAGAAGCCGGCGCGTGGACCGAAGGCAGAGAAAGGCGGCAAGCCTGAGAAAGCCGGGAAGCCAGCGGATAAGGAAAAGACGAAGAGCTAATCGTTTGCCGAATATCAATTTTTAAAGCAGGCCTCCGGGCCTGCTTTTTTTATAGTGCCACAAAGGGCCGGAGCGAGGATTAACTTTGGAGCAAAGCAGGTTCCAAGGAATTGATGTGGCGTGGTGTTCGTGAACCAGCAACGAGCTTTCCGAAATCCAATTTGATGATGCGATCCGCAACTTCAAAATAGCGATCATCATGCGTAATCACGAGGACAGTCTTGCCCCGCGCTTTTAATTCAGGCAGCAGGCGTGTGTAAAAGATTTCCTTGAAGATTGGGTCCTGGTCGGAAGCCCATTCATCGAACAGATAAAACGGGCGGTTCTCGAGATAAGCTGTGAGGAGCGCGAGACGTTTTCGCTGCCCCTGCGAGAGAGAGGTCGTGGAGAAGACGCCCTGGCGGATTTTGACTTTATGCGTGAGGTGCAATTGATCAAGGTACTCCTGCGCTTGCGCATCGAGATCTTTGGCTTCCAAGCCGAGTAAATTATCGAACAAATAGAAATCCGAAAATACAGCGGAGAAGCATTGGCGATAGGCATCGCGGTTTTTGTCGGTAATCAATTTGCCGTTGAGGGTCAATGCGCCGGATTCGGGGGGATAAAGGCCGCAAATAATTTTTGCGAGGGTGGATTTGCCGCTGCCATTACCGCCGACCAGAAAAACCAGGTCGCCCTTTCGGAGCGTCAAATCGATAGGCCCGAGCACAAATTGGGAATCATCCTTTTCATTATGATATGAGTGCGTGACGCCCAGCAATTCCAACTCTTCAACTTCCGAAAACATGGCACCTTCTGACAGGGGTTGCTCAGAAGATTTTTGCGCGAGCGACAAGCCCATGGTTTCAACTTTTTGAAAGGAAACGCTGGCACGGCTGAAAATGGAAAGGCTGCTGAGCACGCCGGCGAGGGGGCCCATCAGATAGAGAATGGTGATGACGTAACCGGTGAGCGTGCTCTTCTCGAGGTTGTCAATTTTGGGGAGGAGAAAAACGAGCAGACCAATGAGGGTGAAAAACAGGAAATGGGTCCACGACTGGGCGATGATAAAATTATGTTCGGCAGTGACATTATGCTTTTGAAAAGCAGCCGTGGTAGATTCGATGCCTTCTCTCTGGAAAGCGAGCCGGCGCTCACGATGGAGCTTTAACTCTTTTATGCCTTCGGTGAGGCCACGGAAGCATTTAAATAACTTGTCCTCTTCCGTGCGCGCCAAACCCAGGAATCGGTGCCCGCGCTCGAGGAGCCAGCGGTAGCCAAGCGCCCCTATGATGCTGAAAAGGCACATGACGATAAACACTTTCCATGAGAGCCAGCCGAGATACGCAGCACCGGCGAGGAGCATGGCAGCGTTCACAGCAGTGAGGGGAATGGCGAGCAGCGCGTTACTGATATTGATGACGTCATCGGTCAACGTGACAAGAAGGTTAGGCGCGCCGATTTCCTCAAGCTGGCGCAAGGGCACATCGAGGATTTTATCGACCAGATCGTTGCGAAGATCGGCCATGGCCCGCTGTGAAAAGCGGGTGAGCATGATCTGGGAAAGATAGCCGGTGAGCACCTTGCCGAGGCCGAGGAAAATAAACGCCAGCAGGACTGCCAGACTAAATGCGCCCGCTTTATTTAAGCCAGCGTTGACAGCGGCGATGAGCGCGGCATTGCAAGCTCCGCTGAGCAGCGCGGCCAAGGCAGTCCAGAGGAGCATTCCGCGGCAGGTCCGCAAGACAAATTTAAAGAGGCGAATCACGAAGCGGCCTCCGTAATATGCGAGGCATTCTGGAGCTGCGCCTCGGCGAGGCAATTTTCCAAGGTCTGGGCGAGGTTGCGCAAATCGGGTTCGAGAAAGATTTTTTCATGCGAGCCGGGGAGGAGGCGGACATCGACTCCGCCGGTGGCTAATTCACCCCAGCCATATTGCGGATCAAAAGAGCAGAGGAACGGCTGCCCTCGTGTGCGCAGCAAAGTCACTCGACCGGTGTAAGGCTTGGGGGTGTAAGCAGCGCCGGCATTAAGATGCACGCGCCAGAGCTTGAGTTCGTCATCCGGGAATTGCGAGGCATCGATATAAGCGGCGAGATCGACCTGGCTATCGGAGCCTTTCGGCCGCCGATGCAGGCGCTGGGCTATTTTCTTGCGCAGGACGCCCCATTTTCGCTGAATGAATTCGCGGCGTTCGG
>DASWRJ010000356.1:0-4518 GCA_036403255.1 Verrucomicrobiia bacterium | reverse complement strand
GGGGCGGGGAAGATGGCGACGGCGCTCGCCAAAGGGTGGGTGAAAGCAGGGCTATTGCAAGCTGCCGATCTTATTGCGAGCGATATTTACGAGCCCGCTCGAGACGCTTTCTCGAAAGAGTTGAAGTGCACAGCTACGCCGTCCAATCCCGAGATTCTAAGTTTCGCGGAGGTGATCGTGCTGGCGGTGAAGCCGGACCAGGTGAATGAGCTTTTGAGCGAAGTTAAAAAGCAGTTCACGCCCAATCATCTGCTCATCTCGATCGCGGCCGGTGTGCCGCTGGCGCGGCTGGAAAGCGCACTCGGAGCAGGAGCGCGCGTGGTGCGGGTGATGCCGAACACGCCGGCGCTGGTCGGGGCGTCGGCCACCGGATTTGCCCTCGGCAAAGGAGCGCGGCCAGAGGATGGTGAATTGACCAAAAAACTTTTCTCGTCGGTGGGGGTGGCTTTTCAATTAAAGGAATCGCTCCTCGATGCTGTGACCGGCTTGAGTGGCAGTGGACCCGCTTATGTGTTCATGATGATCGAAGCGCTCAGCGATGGTGGAGTGGCAGCCGGGCTGCCACGGGATGTGGCGACCAAATTGGCGGCGCAAACGCTGCTGGGCAGCGCCAAGCTGCTGCTGGAGACGGGGCAGCACCCCGGTGCACTCAAAGATATGGTCACAAGCCCGGGCGGGACGACGATTGAAGGCTTGCACGAACTGGAACTGGCGGGACTGCGCGGCGCATTGATGAGCGCTGTGCGGGCAGCGACGGAGAAATCGAAAAAATTGGGTCAAGGGTAAGCGCCATCAAATGAGGAGCGACCCTGGGGGCCAATCGAGCACGCGGAAATCGACAGTGTCGGTAAGCTCGACGGTGAATAGAGCATCAAAACCTTCAGCGAGCGAAGGGAGTTGAAGTCGTTTGCGCGCGCCGTAAATGCCAGGGACTGGAACCTTTTCTTTGCCCGAACGCAGATGATTGCGCTCGAGGCAGGTTTTAATGGGCACGTTGAAGAAATATCCGAAGACTTTATAACCGGCTGCCTTGGCAGGGACGATATAACGGAGGCGCTGTTCGATGGTGACGTTTGTATTATCGACGACGAATGGCTTATTCTCGACCAGCAACGAGTTCAGGAACTGCAATTCACGGGGGCGCGTTTTTAGCAGATCAAGATTGATGCGGGCGTGGGTTGCGGAAAATTGGCGCTGATAATAGCTGGATTTGCCTGAACCTTGCAGGCCGATGAACAAGACAGCGTCCATGCAGGTAATCTGCCATTGTTCAGAAGAGATTTACAGGCTTCGAAACGTGGAATGAATCGGGACGGAATTGATGGGATTAATATTTATAGACGCGAAAGTAACGTTGGGGCTCAGCGGAGATAATATTCGTGAAGGGGCTGGTTGCTCCTGGAATGTCGAGGAATGGGCCCATGCAATTTGTGGCCGTTTGCAGCGTGAATCCTGTCGGCCATGAATAGACCCATTGACTGCCGTGGCGGGCGATGCTCATTTCGGGCGGCGAGCCCGGGACGAGTTCGCCGGTTGGCAAAATGCGCGCGAGATAAAGACCGTTTGCGGTTGAGCGTGGATTATGAAAAGCAATTCGGCTCAGTTGATCTGAGGTGAGGCCCGCCTGCCCTGTCCCGCAATAGATTTGTTGTGCGCCCCCGCCATTGGTTGAACCATACCAATTTTCAATGGTCAGCCAGCCAAACGGATACCAAGCGACGTCCGCGCTACTGGCAAAGCGAATCACAGCAGGCCCGCCGGTCATGTCGATTTTGGCTCTGCCGGCCACATTTAATTTACCGAGTTGCAGATTGTGACCGCCAGCAGAGAGCACACCGGCCGCTATGGTGAAGGCGCCACGATTGGAAATGGAGCCGCCGCCATTTGTAAATGTGCCGGCAAGCACATTGATGTTACTGGCAACTAACGTGCCGCCGGACAAATCGTAGGTGCCGTAGTTTAAAACGAAGTTGTTGCTAACATTAAAACTGCCGCCGGTTTGCGTAAAGACCGGGTAGCCCTCCAGCGCGTCGTCACCCATCGAAGCATGATCCGCGTTGAAGGTTCCGCCGCTGATGAGGATATTGCCGCCATTGCCCAGACCGAAGCTCGAATTTAGCGAAATGCTACCGCCCAACTGCTTCAACGTTCCATGGGCACCGATGAATAGGCTTGAAGCAATCAACTGACCGTTCGTTAGATTGTAGGTCCCTTCGCCGGGATACCCACCATAAGCGGAAACATAAATCGCATTCGTCACCAGATGCGTGCCGCCTGATTGCCCGACGACCCCGGCGCCATGGTAACCGATATATTCATCGCTGCCGAACCATGCTCCGCCGGTCAGGTTATACTGGACAGAGGAATTTCCGCCCCACTGACAAGAGGCAGCGGAATTTGTGCCGCTGGATTGATTGAAGACACCTTGCAAACCTTGCAAGAGCGGTGTGCTGATAGTGCCGGCGCTTAATTGGACGCTTCCAGCAGCCGAGTTGAGAAAGCTTGCATCGCCTAAAGTAAACGCGTTAGTGGCGGTAGTGGCCCCGCCTGTTTGGCTGAATTGGCCGGTGAGAGATCCTGGTCCTTGTCCGACTTGAAGCGAGGCACAATTGAGCAAGCCGCTGCGCAAATTATAAGTGCCGCCTGGCCGGAGTGTTAAAGCACCTTGAATGCTGGAGACGCCACCGGATTGATTTAGAGCGCCAGGGGCGGCACTGCCGAGGAGCATTGTTCCAGCGCGGAGAGTGCCATTGCTCAGATCGTATTCGCCTGTTTGGCCATAGCCGATGTGGGCTGTCTGATAAAATGCGTCGGAAGAATCCGATTGCTTGATCGTGCCGCCGAGATAGAGGGCGCCGGAACCGCCTTCGCTGACACGAATGGCCGCGCCGACCATGGATAAGGCGCTGTTTGTCTGAATAAGCACGGAACCAGCGACTCGCAACGGAGTATCCAGGCCGCTGTAATTGAGCAAGAGCGTGTTGTAGGAATTCAGGGGCGCGCCAAGAAATAGGTTGTTCACGGTAAGTGACTGCGAAGATTGGTTGACCGTTTGGGCGCCAATGGCGAGAGCTTTGAAGCCTGAGTTCGTCAGACAAACCAAAGGTTGATTCGGGCCGGGCTGGGCATTCATGGACCAATAATTTTCCTCCCAATTTCCACTGACAGTTTTTGTCCATGAATTGGCGGATGAGGCTGGATTTAGCATCACAGAAAGTTGAATTTGTCCGCTCGCAGCATAGTAACCATCCACGGCAATGGCATATTGCACTCCTTCGACAGCAAAAAATGTCGTGCGTGAAGTGCCATTCGCGCCGCTGAACAGAGGAGCGGCCGCGATCCGATTTAAATTTGTCAGATTGTTACCCGTATAAATCGCGAGAAGCGTGTAGAAAGAACTTCCTTCCGTGCTGATGGTGCATGGGCCAGAGCGGGAGGGCGTCCATTTCCACCAAACGGAAAGTCCACCGGGAACGTCGCCATGCGCAGGCTCACCGCGTTCGAGAGTGGCACCGGCATTGAAGGCGATCACTTGCACATTCGAGCCGCTCAAAGCAACGCGGCTGGCAAAATTATCATTAGCGGGGGGCGCCGCAGAATTGGCGTGCGAGATTGCGCAAAAAAGGAATTGAAAATTACAAATTCCTAAAATCGATAGTTTCAAAATCCCCCTTTTGGCCCTCCATTCTGCAGGATACAGCATAAAAAATCTGGTTATTCACCAATGGAGACCGGAACTTCTCCGGAACGTTTTCAGACTATGCGAGACGAGTGAGGAATATATGGGGTCTGAACCTTAAACCGAGGGGCCGCTGACCTACTGCACGATGCAAATCAGAGTTTCAGGCGTTTTAAAACTTCCTGGGCGAGGACTTCGTAAGCTGCGGCACCAGCGCTGTATTTATCGTAGTAAATAATGGGTTTTCCAAAACTCGGCGCTTCCGCTAATCGCGTGGTGCGGGGAATGACGGTATCGAAAACAATTTCGCGAAAATGTTCGCGAACCTCGTTTACCACCTGGTTGGAGAGATTGGTGCGGCCATCGAACATCGTCATGACGACTCCTAACACATGCAAATTTGCATTTACGCCCGAGTCGCGCAATTGATTAACAATGCGCGTGACCATCGAAATGCCTTCAAGCGCGTAGTATTCGCATTGCAGGGGCACGAGCAAACCTTCCGCCGCGGCAAAGGCGTTAAGAGTCAAGATGCCGAGCGACGGCGGACAATCAATGATGACAGCGTCGAATTGTTCGCTTTGGACGATGGGCTGAAGGACGGAGGTAACGCGTCCCAAATGGTTCTCGGAGCGGGCCAATTCGACATCCACGCCACATAAATCGACTTCGCTGGGAATAATCGCGAGACGATCGTAGGCGGTTTTCTGAATTTTTTCAGATAAATTACCTTCACCCAAAAGCACATGGTAGGCGCTGGCACCCTCAATTTTTTCCAGGCCCAAACCGCTGGTGGCGTTCGCCTGAGGGTCCAGATCAAAGAGCAAAATCTTTTTTCC
>DASWRJ010000355.1:0-4134 GCA_036403255.1 Verrucomicrobiia bacterium | reverse complement strand
CACCGCTGATGTGCGCCAGCGTTCTTCCACTTTGACCTCAGCGCCGGTCGATTTGTGGGTCAAAGCGGGATATGAATTCCAGATCAATAAGTGCTTCATTTACTACACAACTGACGGAACGAACCCTGAAGGCGCGTACGGCGTCGGTCAGGGCACAACTCAGGTGGCTCCCGGCTCGTTTGCCGCAGATGATGCTAGCGACGGCACCATCGATTGGTGGAAAGGAACAATTCCCGCCCAGCCACTTAACACTCTCGTTAAATACAAGATTGGACTCTATAAAGAAGGCGCCAATCCGATCCCTGACTCCGCCGATAGCAAACATTACGCCCTGACGCAATTTGCCATTACAAATTGGAACCCGGCCACTGGCCAGGTTTGGTTGCACAATGATCTCGCAACAAACCAAATCGCCACCGGCCTGGCCGAAGGTTTTCATATCCTGCGCGCGCGCAGTTTCCTGCCGCGCAGCGGCAAAGCCAGTGTTTACAATACTTTCCTGCAAACGTTTTATTATGACACGCAGCCGCCAAATGGTGTAATCGCCTTTCCAGCAAATGATGGCGATACCTTGCGGAGCGTCGATTACGATTTTGTGATTCGGACGGATGAAACCGCCACTTCCGTCGAATACAATATTTCCGATGGCGATCCAAACAACGATGATGCGATCACGGCCTTAAACAATGGCAACGGCAGCATCTCCGGAACACCTGTTTTCGCAAAAGCCAGCCTCGTGAGCCCTCTCGCCTCACTTAATCAGCAATATCCCAATCTGCCGCAGGAATTTCGGTTCACCTATTTCGCGGTCCCGAGCAACGGCACAGCCACCATCACCGTTCGCATCAAAGAGATTAGCAGCGGCACCCTCACAAATCATTACCGCACGCTCACGCGTACAATCACCGCGGCTGCCCCGCCGCAGACCCTCACCATCGCCTTTCCAGCGGCCAACAGTCCCGTGCAGTTAAGCAATCCAACTAACACTTACGAGCTTGTGGCCTGTTTCAGCGATACTCTGACAGCCGACATAAATCTGTTTTCCATCACTATCGACGGTGCTCTCCAACCGCGCACAAATTCCACCGGCGCAGCGCTGTATCGGTTCGTCGGGAGTTTTTGCGGTGCGGGCAAACGCGATCTGCGCTACACATGGTCGGGCATTAACCCTGGCCAGCACTATTTGCAAATCAACTATGTGGGTGACGGACTCGCCTTGCAGGCTTCCCGCCTCGTAAACGTGTCGGTCGCCACTCTGCCGGACGCTGATGGTGATGGCTTGCCCGATTTTTGGGAAAACCAGTACGGCCTCAATCCTAATTCGTCGGTTGGAGATAATGGACCCGATGGAGACCCGGATCATGATGGATTCACGAACTTGCAGGAGTATCTGGCCGGCACCAACCCGCGTGATCCCAATTCGCTGCTCAAAATTTATCGCCTCACCACCGGCCCGCAGATCGTTTCCTGGCAGAGCGTTCCAGGAAAAAACTATCAGGTCTTCACCGCGCCCGATATCACCTACTCTTTCGATCCTATCGGAGTGGTCATGACTGCCGTCTCAACCAATAGCTTCTTCACTAATTCCTCCCCGCTTGGCCTCAAACAATTCTATCGCGTCCAGGTGCAGCAATAACTGCGCGGTAGTTTAACTGGAGGGGAAAATGCACGGGACCGGCTGCCGATTATTTTTCCTATATATCGTAAAATCCTTTTTATCCACAGTGTAAACCACGCTTCCGGCAAGTAACTCAGAAAGCCTTACACAGCAGGCGTCGCCTAGATCCATCTTGCGGTCTTTATACTTTCGGATCATGGCCCGAATGGCTGAGGACTCCGTTTGCAAATCCAGGGCCACAACCAAATCCCCAAGCTCAATCATTTGGAGCACCTCATCCGCACTCTCAAGCACGGCGGCTACCTCTGCCAAAATCGCTTCAGCCGTATAAAATGGCGGTGATTCCCTTTCAAAAATCCTAGCAGCCCATGGATGGTATTCGTCTTTGCGATCCAGAAATGCAATCAGGAGCCCAGCATCAGCGATTTTTTTCATAAGCGCGGCGAGCGAGCGCTTTTCGAACAGCTTCATTACTGCTTCCACGCCCCAGGGCGTAGCGGCCCTTGAGCGCGAGCGAAGAGAAACGCTTTTCCCTCCCGTTTCGTGTCGCAGCCACATCCGCTTCCAGGATTTGGCGAACATGCTCTGCCCGGGATCGGCCGAGGGATGCAGCCCTGCGGTCCACATTTGCGAGGAGTGTACTTGGCAGGCGAATGGTCAACACGTCTGTCATACACTACTGAATACATCAAATTGAATTAAAAGGCAATTCTGAAAAAGCGCCTGGGCAACATTTTCATCTTCTCACAATTCCAGCTTATATCCTACTCCATGGACCGTAACCAGGTGCTTCGGATGATCAGCGGAATCGCCTAACTTTTTGCGTAGCTGGACGATTACCTGATCCAGAGTCCGTGTCGTGCCGTAATAATTATAACCCCACACTTCGCTCAGGAGCCGATCTCGGGATAGAACCTCCGCCGGATGCTCATGGAAAAGCTGGAGGAGCTTCAATTCTTTGGCCGTTAGCTCGTCCGAGTTCTTTCCGCGGCGAATCAGAAATTTTTTAGGATCGATCTGCGCCGTGCCAATTTGAAATGGCGCATCGTTCGCGCCACTCGTTTCCACTTTTTGCGCGCGCCGCAACAGAGCATGGATCCGCGCAACCAGCTCGCGCACGCCAAACGGTTTGGTTACATAATCGTCAGCGCCCAGGTCAAAGCCTATGACTTTATCCATTTCCTGGCTTTTGGCCGTGAGCATGAGGATCGGAGTAGCAATCTTCTTCGCGCGGATTTGTTTGCAGACGTCAAAGCCGCTCGCGCCGGGCAGCATGACGTCCAGGACAACCAGCGCGGGTTGCTGCTCGATCACCGCCTGGAGTGCCTTGTCACCACGATTGCACACCGAAACGGCGAACCCTTCGGATTTCAAGATTTCCTCCAGCCCCAGCAAAATATGGGCATCATCTTCGATAATCAAAATTTTCGAATTCATCTTGCCTCGCTTGCCTGGATGGCGCCATTCGTCCGCTCCCTCGGCAGACGCAATGTAAAGCAGCTCCCATTTTCCGTGCGTCGGGAATAGCTAATATCTCCGCCATGCGCGCGGGCGATTTGCCGCGCCAGCGTCAGCCCCAGGCCGGACCCTTGAATGCCACTGGCGAGCGAATCGTGCGCGCGATAGAACTGTTCGAATATTTTTTCTTCACAACCGGCCGGTACTCCAATCCCTCGATCTTTCACTCGCACCTCCACAGTCTGTGGGTCGCTGCTTTCCATTTCGACTTCAATTTCCCGATTGTTGCCCGAATATTTCTCCGCGTTGGAGATTAAGTTTACCAGCACCTGCGCAATCGCGTCCCGATCCGCACGCACCTGGATCGAATCCGCCGGCAACCGCAACTGCAGCTTGAATCCGTTGTTATCAAGGTGCGGGCGATAAGCATCAACCGTTTCCTGCACCAGCGCCCTCATATCCCAGGCGCTAAACTCATATTTTTTCTCGCCACGTTCAATGCGCGCAAAATCGAGCACGTTGTTGATGAGTCGAGTGAGCCGCGCGGTCTCGGCGTTGATGATCTGCAGATAGTGACGCCGCTTCTCCGGCTCCTGCACTCGCTCCTCGGCGAGAATTTCCGCGAACATGCGAATGGAAGTAAGGGGTGTTTTTAACTCGTGCGAAACATTGCTGACAAAATCAGTCTTCTGCCGCGCCAATTGCAACTGCCGCTTGAGGTCCATCGCAATCAGCCAGCTTCCAACCATTATTGCGGTCACGAGCATCGCAATTAACAAGCCAAGCGTCAGCCTGATCGAACTCGCCACTTGTCCTGATCGCGCTGGGTTGATCAGAAACGCGGCAATTTCCCAATGCGGCAATGTTTCTCCAATTTCCGAAGTTACAAAAGGATGTTTCCAATCTGCGTTGAAGCCCGGTTTCGTAAGCTGGACCGGATGGCCTGCATCGTCCAGCAAAGCCAGCACAAGTTGAGTTTGAAATTCAGGTTCAAGCTGAATATGCTCCTTTAATCCATTCACCAGTGCCGCCAGCCGAATCTGCGCGCCAAAAACGAG
>DASWRJ010000354.1:0-5904 GCA_036403255.1 Verrucomicrobiia bacterium | reverse complement strand
ATGTCTTAATTGAGGCTCTGAGCCGGATTTCAGTTCCATTTGAGTGCGCGATCATCGGGGACGGAAATTTCAAAGGCTACTGCCAGGTCCTTGCGCAGCGGCTTCAAATTGCAGACCACATTCATTTTACCGGTTTTTTGCCACAAACCGAAATCCGCAATTATTATCGGGAGGCCACTGTCGCCGTCATGAGTTCCATTTGGCCCGAACCTTTTGGTGCTTCCGGACTGGAAGGGATGCGTTATGGATTGCCCGTAGTCGCCTTTAATGCCGGGGGAATCAAGGAATGGCTCATCGACGGACACAATGGCTTTCTTATCCCCTGGATGGATCGCGGCTGCTTCGCGACGCGTGTTGAGCAGCTTTTGTGCGATAAGCCGCTCGCCCGGCAGCTCGGTGAGAACGCGTGGAATCTCGTGCACCAGGCTTACGATATTCCGTCCTATATAGATGGTCTGGAGAACATTCTGCTCGAACTGCAGGGCGAAACTCACGCCAAAGTGCACGCATGACCTCCCATGTATCGCCATATCTTATCGGCATTGCCGGCGGAAGTTGCTCCGGCAAAACCTGGCTCGCTGGCCAGCTTGGCCAGGTCTTTGGCGAGCAAACGGCCTTCCTTTCGCTCGATGAATTTTATCGAGACCGCTCGCAACTCTCACCCTCTCGCCGTGAGTCGCTTAACTTCGATCACCCGCGTGCCATCGACTGGCCTCTGTTTCAAAGGACTCTTCAAGATTGCGCAGCCGCAAAATCTGTCGGCGTCCCCCGCTACGATTTTACAACGCATTGCCGTCTCCCGGGAACGCGCTACCTTGAGCCGCATCCGCTTTTGCTGGTGGAGGGTCTTTGGGTGCTCCTGCGACCGGAAGTCCGGCGCTTCTTTACCCTCTCTATCTTCATTGATTGCTGCGAAAAAACGCGGTTGCAACGCCGCCTCAAACGGGACACTGCCGAACGAGGGCGCACCCGCGCTTCAATTCAGCAGCAATTCAGGGAGACTGTTGCCCCGATGCACAACGAATTCGTGGCGCCTCAAGCGCGCTGGGCTGATCTCGTCCTCTCCGAACCAATCAGCCACATTGAAGTTGAGGCCATCGCCGAAAAAATTTGGTGTTTACTTACCGCCCGCTCCGGGCCCGCGCCTTGCTGGGCGGCCGCCAGCCAGCGTGTGGATTGGAGAAATCAACTTTTGGAGTTCCACACATGACTGCCACTGAATTCGACAACTTGCTGTTTCGACGCTACGGCTTTGCTCAATCGCCCGGGGGGCGCTTGCTGCTCTACGTGCATTTCTTTTGGAAACGCCTCGCCTGGCAATGGATGATTGCAGGCGCCCGGTCGGCCAAGCGCGCTGTCGATCTTGTCTTCAGCTTTATTGCGCTGATCCTTTTGTCGCCGCTCTTCGCATTAATTGCCGTGCTGATCAAACTAGAGGATGGCGGGCCGGTCTTCTTCAAGCAAACACGAGTCGGTCAGCACGGCTGCGAGTTTAAAATGTATAAATTTCGCTCCATGTGCCTGGATGCCGAACACCGCCTTCAGGAACTCCTCGCAAAAAATCACCATCGTCAGGGTGTCACTTTCAAGATTAAAGATGACCCCCGCATTACTAAAGTTGGCAAATGGCTCCGGAAATTTTCCCTGGATGAATTCCCGCAATTCTACAATGTGCTGATTGGCGACATGTCACTGGTCGGTCCGCGTCCGCCGGTGCCGCGCGAAGTGGCCAAGTACTCCCCCGCCGATCGCCGCAGGCTCGCTGTCAAACCCGGACTCACTTGCATCTGGCAAATTAGCGGTCGGGCCGAAATCGATTTTTCGGGTCAGGTCCAATTGGATGTGCTTTATATCGAGAGCCAAAAACTTTGGACCGACCTCGCGATTTTGGTCAAAACCGTCCCGGCGGTGATTTCCGGAAAAGGAGCCTGCTGAAATGAAAGCCATCCTGATTTGTCCCTGGGAGCGAGATGCAGTGGCGCATCTCGAGGAAAAAGCCCCCCTGGCCAGCATGCCCATACTCGGAAAATGTCTTGTTGAATATTGGCTCGAACACCTTGCCGAACTCGGCGTGCGCGAAATTGTAATCCTCGCGTGCGACCGCCCGGAAATTATCCGCCAAACCGTTTCCGATGGACGTCGCTGGGGCCTGCGGATTGAAGTCATTCCTGAAATGCGCGAATTAACTGTGGAAGAAGCGCGGGCCAAATATCGGGGTGATCTAGATAATGACTGGCTGGCGGCTCCCTATGATGCCATTCTAATGGATCATCTCCCCAAGCTGAGCAAATGCCCACTGGTGGCCACTTACGCTAATTTGTTCGAAACGACCGCCGCATGGATTCAGTATGCGCAAACTCCGGACCGGATCGGCATCCGCGAAATCCAGCCGGGCATTTGGGCTGGCCTGCGCACCCGCATTTCACCGGAGGCGATCCTAAATGCTCCTTGCTGGATAGGCGACGACGTCCAGATTGGACCACACGCTTCGATTGGGCCGATGGCTATTCTCGAGAACCGGGCAGTTGTGGACGAAGGGGCCGAAATTTCGCAGAGCATCGTTCAATCGGAAACATTCGTGGGCCCATTCACAGCAGTTGAACGCTCGATCGCCTGGGGCGAAACTTTGATCAATTGGCAGAATAACTCACAGGTGGATGTGCCCGATCCGTTTTTACTTTGCAGCCTGCGCCAGCCGAATCCGGATGGGTTGAAGGCCGGTTGGCTGGCCCGGCTCACGGCTGCCCTGTTTTTGCTCTTGAGCCTGCCCGTCGGCATTTACGCGGTTTGCCTCGCACTCGCACGCGGCCAGCCACCCATTCGCAAGCAGGTTGGCGTGCGCCCGCAGGCGCGCGACGGCCATGGCCGCCAGCGCGTGTTCACTTATTTCGAGATACCGAGCCCGGTGATCTGGCTGCGTCGCTGGCCGCAAATTTTTAACATCGTGGCGGGCGACATGACCTGGGTTGGCAATCGCCCGCTCAGCCCCTCTCGCGCACGCGTGCTCACCAACGAGTTCGAGCGCCAATGGCTGCGCTCTCCCGCTGGTTTGATTTCCCTCGCCGATGTGCGAGGGTGCGTGGATATGTTTACGGATGAAGCGAGGGCTCATTCCACTTTCTACACAGCTCAGCGCAGTGCTGTGCTCAACTTTTCCATTCTCATGGATGCCTTGTGCGAAGGGGTTGTCAGCGCCTCCCCGAGTTCCACTCAGGATTTATGGCGCGCGCATTTGAAAGCACTCTTTGAGATAACAACCCGCTTTTGTTGGAGAACATTTAAACCATGAAAATATCCGAGCAGGATTCCATATTGAATGTAAGCCAGATTCCCGAGCTGGGCGCGGCCAATTCCGAAAATTTCCGCAATCAGGTCCGGGCCGCTCTCGCTCCGAGCCTTAAGGCGATAGAAGTCGATCTTTCGGACACGAGCTTTCTCGATAGCTGCGGACTGGGCGCGCTCATTTCCGTTTACAAGCTTGCCAACAGCCAGCCTTCGCCAGCTTCCTTCCGGGTGTTGAATCCGCAGCCGCCGGTCCTGCAAATTCTCGAATTAACACGGCTGCACAGGCTTTTCGAAATCGTTAAACGCTAGCTCTGATGGCTGATCCTTCCCCCAGAGCTTCGCATTGTGTCACCTTCCGGTACTCATTTCCCTGCGACCTCGGGCAGGTTCGCGCCGCCCGCGTCGCCGCGCGCAGCTTTCTTGAACAGCAACAGCTCAACGAAGAGGAGATCACCGCCTGCGAACTGGCGCTGGCGGAAGCTTGCAACAATGCAGTCCAATACGCCACAGAGCTCGGCCGGCATCAACCAGTCGAAATCCTTCTGATCTGCACCGGTTCCAAGATCGAACTCCATGTGCACGATCACACAGCCGGTTTCGAAATGCCTGAACACGTCGATCTGCCAAGTGCGGAGGACGAAGGCGGCCGCGGGCTTTTCTTTATTCAATCCTTCATGGACGGCGCGAATTACTTTCGCGGGCACGGCGAGAACAGTCTGGTCATGCGCAAAATGCGCTTTCATCGCGCACATCGACAACGTTCAATTGAAAATACCCAGGTAGAACGAGCCTCTGCCCAGATTCCCCAAACAACCGAGGCGCTGCAGAACATGGCGCGCGAACTTTGCTGCCGCTCAAAAACACTCGGCGCTATTTTCCGTTGCAGCGCCGAATTGGGCCGGACCAATGATCTACGCCTATTCACGTCGCGTCTGCTGACCGAACTGATGTCCATCGCGAGCGCCGATTTCTTTTTCCTGCGCCTCTTTAGCGAAAGCGAACGACATCTCAACGTCTTTGCCACCTCGGAAAACTCCGCCACTTTGCCGCCGCTGAACCCTGGCGAGGGCGCGCTCTCCGTTGAAATGGAGGCCGCCTTTACCAAAAAATGCATCGAATTCGGCCCGGGTCGTCCCCTCGAATCTGGCGATGCCTTGCTCGCTCCCCTTGGTTCAGAGGCGTCTGGACTCGCTCGGCCGCTGGTTGCAGATGATACCCTGCTCGGCGTGCTGACAGTGGGCCGTCGCCTGGAGGCACCGCCCTTCAGTCCCGAACAAGCCGAAGCCATCCATCTTTTTGCTGATTTCCTCGGCATTCAAATCGTGAATGCCCGCTTGCGCGAGCAACATGTCACCAGCCGGTTGCTCAGCCATGAACTCGAGCTGGCCGCCCAAATCCAGCGCTCACTTCTCCCGCGCACTTTGCCGCACCCGCGGGGCTATGGCCTCGCTGCCCATTGCGAAAGCGCCCGCCAGCTCGGAGGCGATTTTTGCGACGTTCTCCAAATTTCTGAAAACCTTTTGCTCCTGCTGGTGGCCGATGTCATGGGCAAAGGAGTCCCAGCCGCCCTCTTCGCGAGCATTCTGCACAATCTCATTCGGGTGATGCCTGAATGGCTCGATCGACCCGCGGACATGCTCGCGCGCGTCAACTCGATGCTTTACGAGCGCCTTTCGGCGGTTGACATGTTCATCACCGTGCAACTCGCGTTGGTGGACCTTAAAGAAAAGAAAATAACTGTGGCCACTGCCGGCCAGGGGCCAGTCCTCCTTGCTTCGAAGGGCTTGCGTACTTGCGAAATTCTTTGCCCGGAAGGCATGCCCCTCGGCGTGGTAGGTGATCCGGAGTTCTGCAATCAAACGTCCACGCTCGGGCCGAATGCACGCGTCCTCCTCTACACCGATGGCCTCACCGAAGCTCGCAATGCCCAGGGCGAACTCTTTGGCCTGGCTCGCCTCCAGGCCTGGCTTCAGGCGTCCACGCGCCTGAGTTGCTCCGCCGAGGAACTCAAAGAATTTCTTCTCGAAACGCTTACCCACTTTGGGGTGGAGTCCCCGCTGCGGGATGATCAGACCTTCATTATATTGGCGGAAGAAATGGAAACCTCCTAACAAATGAAATCCATCCTTCCGCTGTTTATTTTCATCGACGCTTGCGGCTGGGAGATCATCCGGCACGATCCTTTCGCGCATCGTTTTGCGCCTTATCGCAGAAAGCTGGAGTCTGTGCTCGGCTATAGTTCGGCTTGCGTGCCGGCGATTCTCTCCGGCAACTGGCCTTGCGCCAATCGCAATTGGTCCTACTTCGTGTACGACCCGCGCCGCTCGCCATTCAAATTCCTAAAACCGCTGCAACTGTTGCCCAAAAGCATCAGCAGCCGCCGCATCATCCGGCGCGTGCTCAGCAAGGCCTTCAAAAAACCGCTCGGTTTCAAAGGGTATTTCGATCTCTACAATCTCCCCTTTCGCGACATATCCCTTTTCGATTTCTCGGAGAAAAAAAGTCCCCTCAAACCCGGCGGCATGAATCGGGGTCCAAACATTTTCGACTGGCTTGAAAGCCGCTCGATTCCGTATCACGTCAGCAATCCCGAGCAACCCGAATTGGAAAACCTCTCCG
>DASWRJ010000353.1:0-3317 GCA_036403255.1 Verrucomicrobiia bacterium | reverse complement strand
GCATGAGCTGTATGAGTGGTTTCGTTCATAGTTTAGAGCAGGTAAAGGACTGGGAAGAGGAAGATCCAGACCAAATCGACAAAGTGCCAGAAAAGGCCTGAGACTTCGACGCGATTGATGTAACGCTCTGGATCGCGGCGCCAAAGGCCCGCGCCTGGACCCCAGATGTAAAAGATAACAATGGCACCACCAAGAACGTGCAAGCCGTGCAAGGCAGTCAGGGTGAAATAAATTCCAAAGTAAGTGCTGTGCCCCGGTACGAAAGCGGAGAGCCGAGCGACATCGGCGGATTTGATTTCGATATCCGGATGCTCCTGGCCTGCCGCTTCGCTTTTGGCATGAGCCATTTGCCTGGAAGTCATCGTGTAGTGAAACGGATCGGCCTTAAGTTTGAACGATTCGATGTTCTTCTCGGTAAGCGTGGTGGTCTTCCAAAAATATTGCTTTGAGCCGTTTACCTCTATGTGGCCGAGGAGACGGTCCGTTTTGACTTCTTCATTGCCGTGTTTGACGGTGATGGGATTTTTCAACCAAACTTCGTAATGGCTGAATTTGTCTGCATACTCAAATGATTTTATACCAAGGAACCCGAGCGCACACAGGATCGTGATAGCTTGCAGTTTGCGGTACTTGGCAAAATTGCCCATCTTGAGAGCTGCCCAGGAAAGCACGACCGTCACGCTCGATGTAATGAGCACGAAAGTGTTGAATGTGCCGATTGGAATATTTAGCAACCCATGAGGCCATGTGCCAGGGTCGCTGCCGACACGCAAGAGAATGTAGGAGGAGAAAAGAGCGCCGAAGAGCATGACCTCCGAAGCAAGGAAAAGCCAGATGCCAACTTTGGCGTTATAAAGGCCAGTATCCTGACGAGGCGCTACTGTATAAGGGATTTCCATGGATGATTAAGCCTTTTTCTTGATTTGTTCGATTTCGTTTTGGGGTGTGAAGTCTTTATCCGCGCCAGGCACGCTGTATTCGTAAGGGCCGCGATGCGCTTCAATGGGTTTGGTAAAATTGCCGTGCGGTGGCGGCGTCGGCGTCTGCCACTCGAGTGTGGTCGCGTTCCAGGGATTATCAGAGGTCACTTTTTTGCCGCCTTTAATCGAAATGAACAGATTCAAGATGAATGGAATCTGTGCGAGACCAAGGGCCCAGGCAGCGTGCGAGATGCTCACATTCAAACCAATCACGCCCGGGGCCAAGCCAAGCGCTTCAGGACGGTCGATGTAAGTTGCACCACCGTCATACATGCGGCGATTCAAACCGGCAATTCCCTGGGCGAACATGGGCATAAAAATTAAATTCATGAAAATAAGCGAGAGCCAGAAATGCACCTTGCCCCAAAACTCGTTCATCACTCTGCCCGTTATTTTTGGGAACCAATAATAAATGCCGGCGAAGAGGCCGAAAATGGTTCCAGGGGCAACCACGTAATGGAAGTGGGCGATGACGTAGTAAGTATCGTGCAGGTGAAGATCACTATAATTAAAACCGAGTGGCAACCCGGTCAGCCCACCAATGCCAAACATGGGCAGAAACGCCAGAGCAAACAGCATGGGTGTGTTAAATCGAATTGACCCTCCCCAGAGGGAAATAAACAGACACGTTAGAATGATCACCGATGGTATGGAGATGATCATGGTTGTGGTCTGAAAGAACGTGGAAATTTTTGTCCCCATGCCGGTGAGATACATGTGATGCGCCCAGACAATGAAGGAAAGAAACCCAATCGCGAAAACAGAATAAACCAGCGATTTATATCCCCAAATCGGCTTGCGAGTATTGTTCGCCACAATTTCCGCGACGATGCCCATGGCCGGCAAAATCAAAACGTAAACTTCCGGATGGCCGAGGAACCAAAATAAGTGCTGCCAGAGGAGCGGGCTTCCGCCCCCGCTGATTGCCATCGTCTTGCCTGCAACCACCAGACCACTGGGCAGGAAAAAGCTCGTGCCCCCCAAGTTATCCATGAGCTGGAGCACGGCAGCAGCTTCGAGCGGAGGAAAGGCGAGCAGAAGCAGGAAAGCGGTTACGAACTGAGCCCAGCAGAAAAAGGGCAGCCGCATCCAGGTCATGCCCGGAGCGCGCAGTTGAATAATGGTGGCGATAAAATTAACCGCGCCGAGGAGGGACGAGGTAATTAGAAATACCATGCCGATGATCCAAAATGTCTGGCCGTTGAAGGTATGGGTCAAATCGGCCACTGTTGCCAATGGAGAATACGAGGTCCAGCCTGAGCGCGCTGCGCCACCAGGAATGAAGAAGCTGGCGAACATTGTCACGCCACCAAAGAAAAAACTCATGAAGCTGGCCATGTTGACGCGCGGAAAAGCCATGTCCACTGCGCCAATCTGCAACGGAACCACGTAGTTGCCAAAGGCGGCAAAGGCCAACGGTACAATCGCGAGGAACACCATGATCGTGCCGTGCATTGCGCCAAAAGCGTTATAGAGGTCGGGCAGCATTGCGCCCTCGTTCAGCATGTCGCCACCGAGCACCTTCTGCAAAAGACCGCCGACGACGGGGATGGGCTTGCCTGGATACGCGAGCTGCCAGCGCATCAACATCATCAGTGAAAAGCCAATGAGCAGGAAAAACAGCGCGGAGACGCCATATTGAATCCCGATAATTTTGTGGTCCGTCGAAAAAATGTATTTGCGCCAAAAGCTCACCTCTTCATGGTGAGTCTCGTGGACTTCGTGCAGATGCGTGGCTGCATGTGTTGTCGCGTCCATGGTGTTATCGTTTATTAGTTGTTACTGCAAATCGGCACTCAATTCTGAACCGCTCAAAACCAAAGCGCTCGAAAAATTACTGAGCCGCATCCGCCGCTGTCAACGGCAGAATCCCAAAATCGTTGTGTTTAATGTTTAATTTTATCCAAAACCATCAGCACCAACAGGAGCGGAAGGTAAAGGATTGAAGCAAAGAACAGGTAACGCGCGCGAAGCAATGTAAGGCCGCGCGCAAATTGCACTGCACAGGACAAAAAAAGGATACCAAAGGCCAGCGCCCCAAAGAAATAGATGGGCCCAGCGAGCCCAAAAGCCACTGGCCCGAGACTGGCGAGCAATAAAGCCAGCGTGTGGCTCACGGCCTGGTGGCCGGTGCGTTGGCCCTCGGGATCTACTGAAGGCAGCATGATGAATCCAGCTTTCGCGTACTCATCGCGATACATCCAGGCGATGGCAAGGAAATGAGGAATTTGCCAGAAAAACAAAATAGAGAATAACGTCCAGCCGGGAATTGTCAGATCGTTACCTGCAGCCGTCCAACCCATTAAGGGGGGCAGTGCTCCGGGAACCGCCCCTACG
>DASWRJ010000352.1:0-3588 GCA_036403255.1 Verrucomicrobiia bacterium | reverse complement strand
CGCGGCCGTCGAGGCGTTTGCCTTGCTTCATAATCAGCCCGCGCACAGCTTCCTTTTGGATATAATAAAACGCGTCCTTGAGAACGAATTCAGTCACCTTTTCCGCGCCAAATTTTTCGACCAGCTTTTTGCCTACTTCTTCGGTGATGACTGCCACTGCGGATTCACGTGCTAATTTGCCTGGGGTGAGCAGCGCCGGCACCATTCGCTCGCCTGCCAGCGCCTTGGCTTCGTTCAGAATATCTGCCGGGACGATATTCAAATTGATTTTCCGTTTGGTCTTGCCGCATTGCGTAGTCAACTCACGTTGGGCTGCAATAATCGGCTGACATTGTTCATGCGCAAAACGCAAGGCTGCATTGAAATCCGCCTCGGTCACTTCTTTCCCAGAACCTTCATACATGACGATGTCGTTCACGTTTCCGACATATACGAGATCCAAATCGCTTTCCGTCATCTGGCTGTGAGTTGGGTTGGCGATCAACGCGCCATTCACTCGGCCAACGCGCACTGCACCCAAAGGGCCCTCCCAGGGAATGTCGCTTACCATCAGCGCGGCAGATGCACCCACGATGCTGAGAATGTCAGGATCATTTTCACCATCCGCGCTCAGCACGATGCTTTGCACCTGCACTTCATTGTACCACCCGCGCGGGAAGAGCGGCCGAATCGGTCGATCCGTTAACCGGCTGGTGAGGATTTCCTTTTCCGTGGGGCGCCCTTCCCGTTTGAAATAGCCGCCCGGAAATTTCCCGGCAGCAGCCGCCTTTTCGCGGTAATCCACTGTCAGGGGGAAGAAGTCTTGTCCTGCTTTGGCTTTGGTCGCTGCCACGGCAGCTACCAGCACGATTGTTTCTCCAAGTTGTACGGTTACGGCGCCATCGGCCTGCTTGGCCAATTTGCCTGATTCAATAATGATTTGATTTTGCCCGAGTTGGGCGGTGGCTTTGAATGACATACCTGTCTGTTTCGCCAGCAGCCTTCAGAGGAACTTCAGTGAACACCTGAATCACCAGGTGCTGATTGAAATTACCCAAAGGCTGCATAGCGTCTTTCTTCGCGATGTTTTCGTTTTTGATGGCTGGATCGCGTTTGCCGGCCATCAATGTGGGATTCGGTCTCCTCCCGCTCCGCGTAAATTCATTGGCTCCAATGAAAGCACGGGCCGGAAATAAACAAGAATGCGCGCATTACCTATGCGCGCCGAAGCCCTGCGCAACCTATTTGCGCAATTTTAATTTTTTCGTGATGGTTTGATACCGATTTAAATCCGTTGTGTGAAGGTAGTCCAGCAATCGCCGGCGCTGCCCAACCATCATCAACAGTCCCCGACGGGAACTGTGATCCTTTTTAAAGGCTTGTAGATGCTCGGTCAGCCGGTTGATGCGATCAGTCAGCAGCGCAATCTGCACATCCGCTGAACCTGTGTCCTTCTCGTGTAAGCGAAAATTCTCAACTACTTTTGTCTTGCTTGCAATTTTAGCACTCATCTTTCTTATATTTTGGCACGTGAAGCTAAATTTTCCCCGCCAGTCTGTAAAGAAGTTTTCCCAAGTATTTACCTGCGATTTACGCCTGTTTGCGCGGTTTTCGTCGAAATCGTCCTTAAATCCTCCAAAAACTCATTAATGTCCCTCACCTTTCCGAAGGCCCTTCTCAAATAGCTCGCTCTGCATCCGCATCGCCCCGTCACCTTTAGCTCTTCAAGCTCGCCGCCAGCTTGGAAACGAATTCCAGGTGCACCGGCTTTTTCATTGCCGCTTGCAGCGTCTCCAAAACTGCCACTCCATTCATTGCGAGCAGCGCATTTAAATTCAAAACCAATCCGGGGAAATGCGCGCTTTGCAAATTCCCTTCGCCATCCGGTTCCAACGCCCGGTACTCATCTTCCTGCAAGACAAACCAATCGAACTCCTGATCCAATGTCCGCCAAACCAAATATTCCTGCACGCCCGCTCGCTTATACGTCCTCAGCTTGCGATGCATGTCGATTGACGTGCTGCTGGCGGCAATCTCCACGATCAGTTCAGGAGGGCCGATCAGATAATTCTTGGCGTCCACTTGAGTTTTTCCGCCACATTCAGGCAGCAACCGCAACAGCGAATCGGGTTGAGGAACATTATCCGCATCAAGGCGGACAGTCGCATTCGGCAGAGATTGAGTTCCTGGAGTGGAAATTGAATAATTGCCAAGCCACAATTGTATCAACCCATCCGGCTTGGCGTGCAACAAACTAACAGGCGATCCCATATAGACAATCCCATCGATTAGTTCCGCCTTCTTTACGTCAGGCATTGCCTCGTAGCGTCGCATGAATTCCGACGCGCTTAATTGATCCCCATTCGCCAATGCGGCAAGTCGAGGCTTCTCTCGCGGCGCTCCCAATGGCTTTTGAGCTGCAATGGCCATATATGCAAACCCTACCAGAATCCCCCTCTTCCAGCAATCTTCCAATTCCCTCCCCAATTCACCTGTCCAGCCTCATTCCCCGGCAAAATTCCATTGCCCTTCCCTCTCAATTCTCAATAATCCCGGCATGTCCACCCAGGTAAATCGTCGCGAAATGCTCAGGGGCAGCGTGGCTATGGCCGCTCTTGCCCTCCTGCAACAACCTCTCTCCCTCTTCGGCTTTGCTGATCCTGAAGACGGCGCTGTCCAAATCCCTTTCAAAGAGAAGCAGCCCGGCGGCAAAATGGTTCATTGGGAGCAACTCAAGGACTGGATTACCCCCAATGCGGATGTATTCGCCGTCAGCCACTATGGCATCCCCAAAAAACTTCCCGACCCTTTCCTGCTCGATCTCAGCGGCCTCGTCAAAGCGCCGAAAACCTTTTCCATCACCGATCTCAAAGCGCGTCCTCACAAGACCGTCACTGCTACCCTCGAATGCTCCGGAGATAGCTCCAGCCCTGGGTTCGCGGGCGCCATTGGCAACGTCCGCTGGACAGGCACTCCGCTCGCGCCCCTCCTGAAACATTGCGGCATCAAAGACCACGCCAAAGAAGTCGTTTTTTTCGGCGCGGATGAACGTATCGAAGAAATTCGCAAAGAGAAATACCTCCAGAATTTCGCCCGCAGCCTCTCCCTCGAAGACGCCCTGCGCGATGACATCATCCTCGCTTGGGAAATGAACGGCGAGCCCCTCGCGCTTGACCACGGCGCGCCGCTGCGCCTCATCGTCCCCGGCTGGTTCGGCATTGCCTGGGTCAAATGGCTCACCCGCATCGAACTGCTTGATCGTCGTTACATGAGCAAATTCATGGCCCGCGAATATGTGACCGTTCGCGGCGAGGAAGTGAAAGGCAAAACCATCTGGCGCGAGACCAGCGTCGGCCCCATCGATCTCAAGTCCATAGTTGCTCGCGTCTTCAAACTCAAAGACGGCACCATCCGGATTTCCGGTGCTGCCTGGAGCGATGGCACACCCATCAAATCTGTCGAACTCAAAATCGACGACCAGACTTGGACACCCGTGCGTCTCGATAAGAAAAACCGCTCCAAATATTCCTGGATTTTTTGGGATTACGAATGGAAAAATCCCTCCCCTGGAGAGCACACTCTGGTCTCCCGCGCTGTGGACAACGAAGG
>DASWRJ010000351.1:0-5696 GCA_036403255.1 Verrucomicrobiia bacterium | reverse complement strand
CACCAAGAGCCCTTACGACGCCGAACTTCATGCCAAAAATCAAAAGAAGCACGGTTCATGGGTATTAACCTTGGCCAAGAAAACTTGCGCATAATTTTTATGAAAAAACCGTTTACAAGACAGAGAACAACTTTGCACCCTTACAGAGTGTATATACCTATCCCTTCCTCTTAATCCTAATCTTAATCACCAATCTTAATCCTGGGGTCGATGACTTTGGTCCTTCTCCTCACCTCTCATTTTTCACCTTCCCAATCAAAGCTCGTCAAAGCTGGTCAAAGCATAATTATATGGTGTGTCCACTCCAAAATCCCAAATCCAGATGGCGACGCCTGCCCATCAACTCGGCTCCGCCCAACTCCAGAATCAGCTTTTCAGCCTTCCTGCGCCTCTTTAAGTTAACCGCCATGAAAGCAGGTTCTTTAATCATTGGGTTCCTTGCCCCTGTCGTGTTTTGCCAGTCGAGTCTCGCCGAGCCGGCCGTGCCCTCCTTCAAGGCGGTTACGATCGATTCCAAAATCGGCATCGGCTACGGCATTACCGTTGCTGATGTGGATGGCGATAAAAAGCTGGATATCATCCTCGTCGATAAAGATCAGGTCGTTTGGTATCAAAACCCTACCTGGAAGAAACACGTTATCGCCGAGAAACTCACCCCCAAGGACCACGTTTGCATCGCAGCTGCGGATATTGATGGCGACGGCAAAGCCGAAATCGCTGTTGGCGCTGAGTGGAATCCCAACGACACCGAAAACAGTGGCGCGGTCTTCTACTTGATTCCCCCTGCCGACCGCACGCAAAAATGGGGACCCGTAAAATTATCCCACGAGCCCACAGTGCATCGCATGCGCTGGGTCAAAAACGCTGAAGGGAAATTCGATCTCGTTGTCGTGCCCCTGCATGGTCGCGGAAACAAAGGCGGGGCAGGGCTGGGCGTCAAAGTCTTTGCCTACAAGATGCCAGCCAACCCGAAGGACCCGTGGAAAATGGAGCTGCTCAATAATTCTCTGCACATGACGCATAATTTCCAACCTGTCCAATGGAACCATCAAACCGGCCAGGAAATATTGATTGGCGGCAAGGAGGGCGTCCTCCACCTCGCGCCCCCTGCGTCCGGTTGGGTCAGCTACGATCCCGCGGCTGGAAAGCCGGCCTGGCAAGCCACTCGCATTATCGGCAATGCGGGCGGGGAAACGAACACGCCTGGCGTCGGCGAGGTCCGCGTCGGTACACTTGGAAATGGCACCACCTTTATCGCGACAGTCGAACCCATGCACGGCAATCAGCTTGCCTTTTACACCAGCAACTCTCGCACTGGAAACACTCCCGGCGCCGTTCTTTGGCGGCGACATTTGCTGGATGACACTTTAGTTGATGGCCACGCGCTCGCTTGCGGCGACTTTGCGGGTACCGGCTCCGATCAAATTGTTGTCGGCTGGCGTGCCATGGGCAAAGCCGACGCCAAAGTGGGCATCAAAATGTTTACGCCGCTGGATCCAGAGGGGAAAAACTGGAAACAAACCTTGATCGACGACAACGGCATGGCCTGCGAAGACCTCTGCGTGGCTGATCTCGATGGGGACGGCAAGCTCGACATCATCGCCGCCGGACGCGCCACCAAAAACGTGAAAATCTATTTTAATATGGGAACCAAATAGCCATAAAAGCCGCCTTGCTTTTGCGATGCGTCCAGCTTTCCCGGTTTTTCTTTGAATTCAGACTCTTTTTAGTCCAGCATCGCAGTTCATTTGTTGCCCGGTTTCGGGACATACGGTAGGTAATAAATTGGAATGAAACGCACGCATCATTGTAACGAACTGCGCCCGGCGCACATCGGGCAGACCGTCACTCTATCCGGCTGGGTCCACTCCCGCCGCGATCTCGGTGGCCTCATTTTTATCGATATCCGCGACCGCGAAGGCCGCACACAAACCGTGTTTGATCCTTCCGCTATGTCCAGCGATCTGTTCGAGCGCGCTTCTTCGCTTCGCAGTGAATGCGTGATCAGTGTCTCTGGCAAGGTGCGCCAGCGCCCCGAAGGCACAAACAATCCTAAAATTGTCACTGGCGAAGTCGAAGTCGCTGCCGCCGAACTGGAAGTGCTGAATTTCGCTGAGGTGCTGCCGTTCCCCGTTGACGACCCGGAAGTTGCCAACAAGGTCAATGAAGAGCTCCGCCTCAAATATCGTTACCTCGATTTGCGTCGCCCCGAAATGATGCGCAACTTGCGTATCCGCAGTAAGGTCGCCACCGCGACCCGCGTCTTTTTCGATGAGCAGGGCTTCCTCGAAGTCGAAACGCCTACGCTCTTCAAGTCCACACCCGAAGGCGCGCGCGAGTTTCTTGTTCCATTCCGCCGCGAGCCTGGCCTTTTCTACGCGCTTCCACAATCGCCGCAGCAGTTCAAACAAATCCTCATGGTCGCGGGCGTCGAAAAATATTACCAGCTCGCCCGCTGCTACCGTGACGAAGACCAGCGCGCCGATCGCCAACTGGAATTTACCCAAATCGATCTTGAAATGTCCTTCATCGAACGCGAGGACATTTACAATCTGATCGAATCACTCCTCAAGCGAGTCTGGAAAGTCGCGCTCGGTGTTGATATCACCACGCCTTTTCAGCGCATCAGTCATGAAGAAGCTTTGAACCGATTTGGCATTGATAAGCCCGACACCCGTTTTGCCATGGAGTTGGTGGATTTTACCGAGGAGTTTCGAGCCAGCACCTTCAAGGTCTTCAGTGGCGCGGTGGCAAACAATGGCGTCGTCAAAGCGCTTAATGCCAAAGGCATGGCTGGCGCGACGCAGGGCCAAATCGAAACCATGACTGAGTACGCCAAGAGTTTTGGTGCGAAGGGTCTCGCTTATATCAAAGTTGAAGGTGGCGAATGGAAGTCGCCCATTGTGAAATTTTTCAGCCCAACCGAGAAAGAGGCGCTCACCAAAAAGCTCGCCATCGAGGAAGGGGACTTGATTTTGTTTGCCGCGGATCAATGGCTCAACGCCTGCGAAATTTTGGGCAAGATTCGGCTCTACTGCGCTGAGGTTTTACAAGCCCAGGGCAAACTGACCATCCCGCCCGAAAAGTTTAATTTCCTGTGGGTGGTTGATTTTCCTCTGCTCAGTTTTGATAAGGAGATGAACCGCTGGTACTCCAGTCATCATCCCTTCACCGCGCCTGTGGCTGCGGACATACCTTTCCTGAAAACGGACCCAAAAAAAGTCCGTGGTCAGCATTACGACATCGTTGTTAACGGCGTCGAACTTGGCGGTGGCTCTATTCGTATTCATCAGCCGGACGTCCAGAAAACTATCTTCGAAGAAATTCTCCAAATTCCTCCGGATGAAACGCGCTTGCGCTTTGGTTATATGCTCGACGCATTTAGATATGGCGCGCCACCGCACGGCGGCATTGCGCTCGGTTTCGATCGCTTGATCGCAATCCTCTGCGGCACGCCCAGCATTCGCGATGTGATCGCATTCCCTAAAACCGCTAAAGGCGCTGACTTGATGACGGATTCTCCGGCCCCAGTGACAGCGCGACAGTTGCGCGATCTTCACATCGAAGTTAAAGCAGCGAAGAAGGAAGAAAAATTATTGTAAGATAAATGTCCCGGTCTGCGTGCCGGGATCGCCAATCGCGATACTGGAGAATGCGCCTGTCGTTGGCCCGGTGTAAGTGACCTGCATGGAAATTGTAAATCCGACATTGCTGAAAAGCAGCACACTCGCGGTATTCGCGCCGGTTTTTACATACCAGTAAGTCCCGCCGCCCCCGCCATCCGAGTAAGAGCCATCTGGGAAAAATATAATATTGCCCGTGCCCGAAGGACTAAATACGCCGGAGCCGCTGGTGATGTGATTCACTGCTGTCCATCCAGCCACACTGTCCAGCGCAAAGCCAAATGCATGATTATCCGGCACTGTAAACGTGCCTGTCTGAAATCCGGTCATGGCATCATTCGTGGAAGCAAATGTACCTGCCGTCGCGGAACTAAACGTAATGTACGTATGCACCATTTCACCCGACGGCGCGTTGTTTTCAATCAGGAGTCCGGTATTCGGTCCGGTCTTCTGGTAAGTGTAAGTCCCCTCATCTATGTTGAGCGTCGAAGTCTGCGGGAAGGTGCGAAAGGAACTATCTAAAGTGGATGGACTGAAAATGAATGTCCCCGCACTCGCAAATGGCCCTGTGCCGTGCCCAATCACGGCCTTGACGACTTTGCCCTGCACATTGTCAGGGGCGAATCCACTGGCCTGGTAGTTGTTCTTTATCTTAACCAATACGTTCGAGTTCGCAGCCAGTGTCGCACCGCCTTGCGGATCGCTCAGGAAAAGCTGAAACAATTCGCCATCATCCACTTGCGTGTCATTCAGCAATGGAATCTGAATGGTCTTGTTGGTTTCATTCGCATTGAAGAAAACCGTTTCAGTTGCAAACGTGAAATCCTGGTCTGGCGTGGCCGTCACTGGGTTCAGGTTCACCTGTACTGAAATACCAGTCGCCAATCCGCCTACTCGCGATAAAGTTACGGACGCAACTGTTCCTTCAGTGCCAGTGATGCTCGTGGCGGAAAACTGAATCGCTCCTCCCAAGTCGTTGTCAATGATGTACAAATTGGCATTGGTCGTCGGCCCAAGCAGCGCATTGGTAACATTGAGCAGACAGAGTTGGAAGTACTCCGTGCCTTCGACAAACGTATCGTTACTTACCACGACGCTAATTGTTTGGCTCGTCAGGCCGGGAGTAAAGGTAAGCCGCCCCGCTTTGGCCGTATAATCTTCACCAGCAACCGCGCTGCCGTCTTTGGTCACGTAGTCCACCGTTGCCAAAGTGGCATTCGGTCCTGTCCGTGTGACTGTAACGGTGAAGCTTGCCAGCCCTTCGTTATTTGTGTAGCTGCTGCGCGCGAACTGCAGGCTCGATTCATCATCGATAATTGTGACTAGCGCACTGCGATTGAGGCCGAGCACTGCGCCACCTTGTGGATTGCTCAGCACAACTCGAAAGGACTCGTTTCCTTCTGGCAATTGATCATCGAGGATTGGAATGTAAAGCACCTTGCTCAATTCGTTGGAAGCAAAGTAAAGCGTGCCATTAGTCGAGACATAGTCCAAATCCGCCGTTGCGACCAGGCCGGTTATCTGCATAACCGTTTGAAAATCCACCGATACCCCGCTGGCAATTCCGTTCGAGCGATTGACTACCAGCTTGACGGCGTTGCTGAGCTCGCTCACCGAATAGCTCGTTGCGCTGAATTGAATCGTGCCGCCTGCATCGTCATCGGTAATGGTAAGCACCGCGTTGGCGCGCGGACCAAGGCTTGCCCCGCCGGTGGGATTGCTGAGCGAGAGCAGCACTGTCTCATTTGGCTCATCAATCGAGTCATTGAAAATCGGCACTAACACCGTTTTGCTGATCTCACCTGCATTGAAAACCAGGGTCCGAGACGAGTTGGCGTAATCCGAACCACCGCTGGCAGTTCCATCAGACGTGGTAAAATCAACCGTCACTCCGCTCGCAAAACCGCCTGATCGTGTAATCAGAATGTGAGCGGTGATGCCGGTTTCGGTTACAAGGTAATTCGTGGTACTGAATTGAATCACTCCTCCCAAATCGTTATCTGCGATGTAGAGCATGGCGTTAGTGCGCGGTCCAAGCAGCGCATTGGTGACATTCAGCAGACAGATTTGGAA
>DASWRJ010000350.1:0-7046 GCA_036403255.1 Verrucomicrobiia bacterium | reverse complement strand
AGGTGGCGGAGCGATAGACAGACCCTCAATAGCTCGTTACGCTGCCGCCATGCTTTTTGGCGCGCATATGTCCACAAGCGGCGGGGTTTGGAAAGCACTTCAGCGGGGTGTCTCGATTGGCTGCGACATCGTCCAAATCTTTGTCAAAAATAACATGCAATGGTTTGGCAAGCCGCACGCCCCGCAAGACCTTGCCCTTTACGCAAACGAACTTGCCGCGGGAAAACTCTCCGCCGTCTTCGGCCACACCGGTTACCTGATCAATCTGGGCGCGGCGCCTTGTGATAACCGAGACAAATCAATCAAAGCGCTCGTGCAGGAGATTCATTTCGCCACCGATCTTGGATTGCCTTTTCTCGTGCTGCACCCTGGCGCGCATCTTGGCCAAGGCGAGACGGAAGGTCTTAAGCAAATCGTCGCTGGACTGAACGAAGTGATTCAGAGCACACGCTCTTCGCCGGTTCGCATCGCGCTTGAAAACACAGCCGGACAGGGGACTTGTTTGGGAAATCAACTCAAGCACATCGGCAGCATCTTTGAAAATGTCAAACGGCCCGAGCGCCTCGGCGTCTGCCTGGATACCTGCCACTTTTTTGCAGCAGGGTACGACATCCGGACACCGAAAGGCTGGGATGCAGCCATGGCGGAAGCAGAATCTGTGTTTGGACTAGAACAAATTTTGGCCTTTCATCTCAATGACTCGAAAGGTGACCTGGGGTCTCGAGTCGATCGCCACGCAGGGATCGGCCAGGGGAAGATCGGACTGGAAGGCTTTCGCCACATTGTGAACGACTCACGTTTCCGCGATCATTCCGGTTGCCTCGAAACTCCGAAATCCGAGGACATGCACGAGGATGTGGAGAATTTGGCGATCCTGCGAGGTTTGAGGACATGAATTGAGGCTGAACGTGAGTTGCGCAGCAAAGGAACAAATTAAGTTGGCTAATTCATGACGCCCATTCGTGTCGCACCCCGTAATTCAACGTTGCGCACGAGGGCCAATCCGGGCAATATTCCACCGGCATGGTTCATTCTTTGGTCACGGATGGCGCGGTGGCAGAGCTGAATTTTCAGGCCCAATTCACCCAGGCCTTTCGTTACATGCTGCTGGCGCGCGCCCTGGACGACAAATTTGCTTCACTTTATCGCGCCGGAAAGATCCACGGCGGCGTATTCCTCGGACGTGGCCAGGAGGCGCTGAGCGTGTCCGTGGGCATCTCCCTCCGCAAAGGCGACATCTTTGCGCCGTTGATTCGTGACCAGGCGGGCCGCCTTGCTTTCGGTGAAACGGTGCTGGATGCCACCCGCACTTATCTCGGATCGCCACTCGGCCCGATGCGCGCGCGCGACGGCAACGTCCATCGCGGCAAACCGCGGGAAGGATTGCTCCCGATGATTAGCCATCTCGGCGCGATGATTGCGGTAGTGAATGGTGCATTGATGGCTCGGCGTTTCAAACACCAGACTGGCTACGCAGGCGCGGCTTGCATCGGCGAAGGGGCAACATCCACCGGTTCATTTCATGAAGCGATCAATCAGGCAGCAATTGAGAAACTCCCGCTCGTCCTGGTCGTAGCCAATAATCAATATGCCTATTCGACACCGGCAAAGCTGCAGTTCGCCTGCAAAGACCTGGCGGACAAAGCGGCAGGTTATGGCGTTACTTCTGTTCCTGTGGACGGCACTGATCTTTTCCAATGTCTGAATACCCTGACCGCCGCAGTGCAACGGGCGCGCACTGGACACGGTCCGCAACTGGTCGTGGCCCGGCTGCTGCGGCTTTGCGGCCACGGGGAGCACGATGATGCTTCTTATATTGATACGAAACTGAAAAATTCTCCACTTGGCCGCGACTGCATGAAAGTAGCGGAGGAACATTTGCTGCAAGAAGGCTGGGCTGATCCCGCGACGATAGAATTATGGCGGCACGGGGCCACCATGCAAGTCGAGGAAGCCGTTGCCACTGTGCAACGCGAGCCGGCGCCAGACCCTTACAAAGAGAATTGGTGCGCCCTGGCCTCCAAACATTTAAGTGAAATCTACCTCGAGCCCTGAGTCGGGCAAACAAAGCATTACGTACCTTGAGGCCATTCGCGAAGCGCAAGCCCGCGCTTTGGCGGATGACCCGCGCGTTTATATTTACGGGCAGGATGTCGGCGACTTCGGCGGCGCTTTCAAAGCCACCAAAAATCTTGCGCGCGAATTCCCCGGGCGCGTGCTGGATGCTCCGATCAGTGAAGATGCCATGGTGGGTTCAGCTATTGGCGCGGCCATCGAAGGGATGCGGCCGATCATTGAAATGCAGTTTGCGGATTTTTCGATCACTGGCTTCAACCAAATCGTGAACCAGGCCGCGACACTCTTCTGGCGGACACAGGTCCCCTGCCCCATCACAATCCGGCTGCCGTGCGGCGGCACCTCAGGCAGCGGCCCATTTCACAGCCAAAATCTCGAGGCCATTTACGCGCATTATCCCGGGTTGATCGTGATGACGCCAGCGACGGTTGAAGACGCTTACAGTATGCTTTTGGAAGCGGTTGCCATTGACGATCCCGTGCTGTTTTGCGAGCACAAATATCTTTATTACCATCTGAAGGCGGACAAGTTGCCCACGGAAGCGATGCCCACGGGCAAAGCTCGCATTGCGCGGGCGGGCCGTGATCTGACAATCGTGGCTTACAGTGCCATGGTTCATGAAGCACTGGCCGTGGCGGAAGAACTCGCGACTGAAGGCACGGAAGTCGAGGTCGTCGATCTCCGCTCCATTAAGCCGCTTGATACCGATACCGTGGTCGCATCCGTCGCGCGCACAGGTCGTTTGCTCTGCGTGGGCGAATCGTGGCCCTGGGGTGGCGTGACCGCTGAGGTCGTCGCGCGCGTCGTCGCGGAAGGTTTTGGCCTGCTCGATGCGCCCCCGATGCGTCTCAACTCAAAGGACACTCCGGTGCCATATCATCCAAACTTGTGGGCTGTTCATCGTCCAACCGCGCGCGCCATTATGGTCGCCATTCGGAAACTGCTTCAGCAATGAAATACTCCTTTTTATTGGAACCATGAAAACAGGCGCTTGCAAAATTTAAACTGAACCTCATGCCGCAAATTCCAATCATCATGCCGCAGCTCGGCGAGTCGATTGCCGAGGCCACAGTCACAAACCTCCTTGTCAAAGCGGGAGAATCCATCAGCGCTGACCAGGACATTCTCGAAGTGGAGACGAATAAAGCCACCATGAACGTGGCTTCGCCTTGCGCCGGCACTCTGCAGAAGTTTCTCGTCAAGCTGAACGAAAGTTATCCGGTCGGCGCGGTGCTCGGTTATCTGGAAGCCAGCCTCGAGGAGGCACGCCGCCTGGGCATCGACACGCCTTTGCCCGTGCAAGGCGCGAATGGTGGCCCGGCTGGACAGGGTTCCGATACAAACGGCCACTCTGGCACAGAATCCAAGCCGCGCGGCGTCGAGCCGACAGTTCGCAGTTTGCCTGTGCCAGCGCATGCATCTGGCGCGAGCTATATGTCCCCCCGCATGAAGGCGCGCATGAATGAACTCGGCCTGCACGCGGCGGACCTGGCTGGAATTGCGGGGAGCGGCGCCGCGGGACGGGTCACTATCCAGGATTTCGAGAACTTCATTGCGAACCTCGAAAGATCCAAGCTTAGTCACGCCTCGAGCATGCGCGTGGCTGTGGCCGACGCCATGCGCCGAAGCTGGACACGTCCGCTCGCCACAGTTGCGCTGCCCGTTCCCATTGATGCCATTCTTGCGCATCGCAAGACATCTGAACCCAAGCCTGGTCCGGCGCTCTATGCATTGCGGGCTTTGGCGATCGCGTTGGCTGAGAACAGCGCTCCAGCCGGACGGCTCGTGGGCAATCATATTGTGCATCCGAACGCGATTGATGTTGGCTTCGCGGTTGAGGCCGAAGACGGCGTGCTCGTGCCGGTCCTGCGTGGTGCTGACAAGAAGCCACTCAAACAGCTTGTCACCCGCTACAATGAACTGGTTCACCTCGCTCGCCAGCGCCGTTTGCCACCGGATGCCACCGGCGGTTCCATCGCTACCGTGACAAATTTCGGCACGTTCGGCCTCACCTGGGCCACGCCGATCCCGTTGCCGGAACAAACTCTCGTGCTCGGCATGGGTGCGGGCCGCGTCGCGCCGAGTTGGGATGCAGCCAAGGGCGTGTTCGTGCCCGTCAACGAGGCGAATCTGACCTTAAGTTTCGATCATCGCGTGCTGGATGGCGGCGCCGCCGGCCGCCTGCTCGCGCGCATCGCGGCGTTACTCCAGGAACCGGGTAAATTGTAAGCCATAACAGTGTTGCCATGCCGGGACAGATTCGTAACACTTCCAATCAATCACCATGAAGAAATTAATCTTAGCGCTTCACATCGTATTGGCTGTTTCATCCGCACTCAGTATCACCGCCTCCGCCGCGGAAGAGGAAATAAAATGGGGTGCAGGCACAAAAGTTTTGGTGGTGGGCGGCGGAAGCTCGCATGATTTTCAAAAATGGTTCAACAAAGCCGACGTGGCCACGTTGCGCGGTGCAGGAAACTATTCCGTCAACTACACGGAAAGCGCGGCTGTGACAACAAAAGAGCTCCCAAATATTGATGTGCTGATTTCGAGCACGAACCAAAAAGGATTTGATACACCCGAACTTCGCGCGGCGTTGATGAACTACGCGGATTCCGGCAAAGGCATTGTGCTGCTGCATCCGGGGCTTTGGTATAACTGGCCATGGCCGGAGTATAATAAAGTGCTCGCGGGAGGCGGCGCTCGCAGTCATGACGCGCTCGGTCCCTTCGAAGTGAAAGTGCTCAAGCAACATCCAGTCACGAAAGGCCTGCCGGAAAGTTTCAAAGTGATCGACGAGTTGTATCAGTTTAAGACGGATGCTTCCGGCTCGCCGATTGAAGTGCTGGCCGAGACTTCTCCCAGTGGAGTGACCAAAAAATCGCACGCAAGCATCTTCATTGTAAAGCATCCCAAGGCGCGGATTGTAGGGATTGCGCTGGGCCATGATGGGCGCGTGCATGACTTGCCCGAATACAAGACGCTGCTCCAGAATGCGGCCACCTGGGCTTCGGGCAAGTAATCGGGCACCTTATCAATTCTAACTCAGGCGCTGAGAGCGGCGCGGATGCGTTTCACGAGATCGTTGTCGGCACTGCCGGAACCCTTTAAGTTGAAAACGCTGGCGGCGAGGAAACGATTGCGCCACTCCGGCTGCATGAACTGATAATCTTCCAAGATGGCAGAGCTGAACTTGTAATCATGCGCGTCGCGGCCCTTCGTAAAAATAAGCCGCCGCGCGGTATCAGCAAGAGGCTTGGGATCGGGGTTGTCTTTTAAAAACGAAAGAATTTTCCGCGAAGCCAAAAGCGGATTTTTGCTGACGTCAGAGAAAATTTCCGCGATGGCTTCATCACCAGTCGCGCTCACGGCCGCAGGCTCCAGCTCATCAAGACGCGTTTCCTTGCCTTTATTGCTCCGAAAGAGCGGCATGAAGGCTGCGTTTTGCAGGAGCAACAATTTGCGAGTTTCTTCGTCTCGGCAGTGCTGAAATTGATAATGCACGGCGTTTGTATAAGTGGTGGCGTGCAAAGAAAGAATTCCCGGCGCACGCATCAGCAACTCGCCCGCGCCTTCCCAGCAAGCGTCAAAAATGGATTGCGGCGCGACACCGTTGTTCAACAGCTCAACGGTTTTGCCAATCATGTCCACCGCCGAACTTTGCCGCACCATTTTGAAGAGGTCAGCGGTCGCGCCCGAATCCGGTTTACCGTCGAGCCATCCTCCTTTGATCTCTTTCAGTCGTTCCAGACTCTTGCGGCAGGGCCGGTCTACCGGCAAATCTGCTTTGGCCGGGTTTTCCTTTGTGCCGTTGCGATCCAGGATGGCATAAGTGAGCGAACGCAAGACAGGCTCGGCGTGCTGCCAGCCAATGGCCTCGAGCGTGCGAAAGCTATTCGAAATGTAAATGGCCTTGTGCCCAATCTCCCGAAAATCGCGCACGCCATAGCGGCAAAGCAGTTCAAAAATCTCATGCGCGCCGGTGGTTCGGGCCAGACCAACTATAGCCGCATCGGCAGCGCTTTCGTCCCAATTATCCATCGCTTCGATGAATGCCTTTTTTGCTTTGTGGCTGGGTGGGACGTCTGATTGTTTAACAACTCCCATGGTCCAGTCGCCTTCGCGTTCATCGGCTGCTTGCGAGGACTTAAATTGATCAATTGCCCAGAAAATCGGCAACCAGCGTTCCTCGTCCGGCGAAGAAAGGCTCGCCAGCCGGGCCGAGTTGACGACCAGCACAGCGTGGAATTTGAAACCGACCGGCCGCGGCTGAATATTGCGCACGCCAGCCAAAAAAAGTGCCGCGACTACTTCGCGGAAAGTCGTGCCTTTGCGAATGCCTTGGGCCACTTCTTCGAGCACCTTGTTACGCGGGGTGTTTTCCAGAAGCCGAACGAGCGGCTCGATCTCGGGATGAAACTGCACGAACTTCGGCGCGAGGTTCGCTTCCGCGGCGCTGACACTTGGCAACTTGGTAATGAAGCCAAAATCGCCCAGGCTGGCCAGGGCACCCGCGCTGCCTGCGTATTTCAGAAAAGTTCTGCGTTTCATAAGAGCACCGCATTATGCCATAACAGCCGGCAATTATTTCTCAACTGGTTTGCCCGCTTTTTGCCAGGCATTCATGCCACCCTGCAAATTGTAAAGCTGCGGAAAGTCGAGCTTGCTCATTTTATCACAGGCCCTGGCACTGCGGCCGCCGGAAGCGCAATGCACAAGGTAGGTTTTGCTTTTGTCCAGCTTTGCGACCTTCGACTGAAAATCGGACTCCAGCACATCAATATTAACCGCCCCGGGAATATGGCCTTCCGAATATTCCTGCGCAGTCCGTACATCCAGCACGACTTTGCTTTTGTCGGTGCGAAGCTTGTCAAATTCCTCGACCCCTACATTTTTGAACTTTTTGGCGGGCTGCGCATCGGCGGCATGTAATTGCATAGCGAAGAGAAGTGACAAAATGCAAACGAAGA
>DASWRJ010000349.1:0-1666 GCA_036403255.1 Verrucomicrobiia bacterium | reverse complement strand
GGATTCATCTTGTGATGGATTTTCCATTCCTGGTCCAGGGCCGCCATGTTGTCGCGCGCGTGCTGCCAATAATTGCGCATCACGAAATCAGGCTTCTGGCGAATTTCCGCGGGGGCCAGCGCGAGCGTGTTCGTGTGCGGAAGGACTTCGCCGAATTCCCCAGGCATAAACCAGCGCGCGCCCAGACGATGCAGCAGCTCCACCACCGCGTAGCGTGTGCCGTAATACGGGCCTTCATCGTTGCCCGCGGCCACCAATCGTTCGGGCGTGCATTTAATGACAAAACCTTCTTCGCGCAACGCCGGGGTGAGGCCGGACGGAATGCGCAGCGCCGGGTCGGATTGGGTGAGCTTGCTCGGTCCAATTAGAATCAGGCGGCCGCTTGGATTTTCTGCGTCCGTCGCCATGGGCAGCTTCGCGCCGGTGATTTTCTGGATGTAGTGCTGCAGTTCCTTCGCCGCCGCGCTGGCATTTTCGGATGGCTGCGCCGCTGTCACAATCGTCGCGCCCGGCTGCTCCTGCTCGACAATCAGGAAGGTTTTCGGCGCGGCAAAAGTAGTCGTTGCCAGCAGCGGCAGGATGGTGGTGAGAAAAGCAACGACGCTGGTGCGCCCGGGTCTGTGAAAATTCGTCTTCATGGATTCATCCGTGAACCTATGGCCCTGTCTCCCCGCATTCAAGCTTCTTGGCGCGGTCGCGCCGTGCTGCCCCCTCGGCTAATCCCTGCTTTCCAAATTTGCGAAGCAGACGCCATTCCCTTCTGGATCGCGACCCGATATTGCTGGGCGACCACATTGATCTCAATACCTCCACTTGCCGGCTCTTCGAACCTCAACCCTCAACGCGAATTATCCTCAACTTTTTTGATAACATCGCGGCTTTAGCCCGGTGCTAATCCCGGCTTGGCAGAAAGTCCCAGCCGTTTTAACGGCTTTTCCACCCAGCGCTAAACAGTTGGACCGGCTGGGACTCGTGTGGGTTGCTTTGCCAAGCCTGGCAGTTTATAGTTCGTTCCATGCAATTGTCATCGCCAGCGGAGAAGCAGGGAAGCAGTCGGCGTATATGGCCGATAATTGTCGGAATCGTTCTGTTTGCGTCGCTCATGGCTTTGCGCTACGAGCTTTATTCGTTGTGGGCGCGAGCCGCAGCCGCTGGTTGTGCGTTTGTGGTCCTGGGCCTTGGATTTACTTTTTCGCGCAGATGCCGTGCAAGGCCCGATATAGGCCCCACAACGCCGTAGAAAATCACAACCATACCCAGCGTTTCATTTTGTTATGGCCGTGCCTCGATGGCCGAATTGCTGATGTCTATGCCGCGGACTGTGACACCTGCGGCAGAGCTGGTGAAATCAGCATTGAGTAGTCTACTGAGATCCACCCGGCGAAGATCATTTTTGAATGAACTAGGCTACAAGGCCGTATCACTCAGGCATTGCTGCGCTTGAGCAAAGCTGCCGGACATTGCTAATTACGGTGACTGGAATATCGAAGACCGGACCTGCGCGCATTTGCCAGTTCCCAAGCGCTTATACTAAATGCAACGGAGGCGATTCTGGAAAGCTACAATGGAAACCGATCTCGCCAATGTAATTACCATTGGTTAAAGTATGCAGAACGCGAAAAATGAATTCAGTGCGACACGTCCAAGTTGATACCGTCATTCCTCA
>DASWRJ010000348.1:0-4182 GCA_036403255.1 Verrucomicrobiia bacterium | reverse complement strand
GTGGTGTCCATGAGGAGTTTGTTAAAACCCGTGGGCACGCCATTGTTTACCGATGTGGCGGCGAGTTCAAGAAGAACGGGCCTGGTAATACCTGAATCAGCCTCTTTGAACATGAATTTGATTGGGCCGCTGAAAGTTTTGGCATCGGGAGCCGCAGCGAGCTTCAAAGAAATCTCAGGATTGTCTTTGGCCGAGGATTCCTTCTTTGACACGGGCGCTACGGTTTGCTGGAGAGTGATACCATCCGGCAAGTCCTGGCCGGTCACGTTGAGCTTTGAATTAAAACCGTACAGGCGTTTGAGATTTAATTTGATGTCATTGGTTTTGCCGGGCTCAATGTTGAACGAACCGCTGGCCACTGTGGCTTTCCAATCGGGAGCGGGATTCAGCACCTGCAGATGATAGAGATACTCAGGTCCGCCGCGGTGCAGAACATTCCCGACACTGGCGAAGAATGTGCCTTTTTCCGGAGCGGTCCAGTCGAGCAGAGGATCAGGCCCGCTGGCATCATCGTTTTTGGCAACTACTTTTCCCGTGGTGTCTTCGATTTTGAGAATGGCATCGAGGGGAAAACCGAAAGCAGCAGAGTGGACGCGAAAAACGAATTTGTCGCCTTTGCGCGCACTGAATTTGAAGTAATCGACATCGCCCGGTTGATCGATTAAGCCCGTTATAGAGGCAGGCGGGTGCAGTTCATGCGCTTCGGCAGGAGAATTGTTAGGCTCCTGTTCGGTTGTTTCGGGGGCATCGCCTAAGGGAAGTTGAACCTCGCCTTCAATGCCGGGGGTATGGAGTGTTACTCGGTACAAATCAGAAGCAAATTTAGTCGGGTCAAAATCAATGGTGCGATTGCTTTCGGAACCAAAGTTCCAGCCAAACATTTTTAAGTTGGTGTTGGTTCCGCGCTGCGCGCCCAGCGGGAGCGTGTAGCGCAAATATGGCTCACAAGTGAGATGAAGGCGATAAACACACGCATTGCCACCGGTGAATTTCACATCTGAACCGGGCGGATGCGCGAAGCCGAAAATTTGGATGACGTATGTGCCGGATTTCTTTGGAGTCCAAACAAGGAACGGATCGAGAGTGGTGCCATCATGATTGAAGGCGAGTTGGACGCCGTTTGTATCAACGATGCGAAGCACGGCATCTACCGGGGACATCAGCACAAAGCATCGCACTGAAGCAATCAGGGTCCGACCCGCGTCAGCCTGGAACGAGAAGGAGTCCACATCGCCGGATTTGTCGAGGCGGCCATTAATCCAAGCGGGGAGATGGTCGAGCTTTTGCGGTTTGGCAAATTCATCGTTCGGCTCCTGCTCTGGAATGTTGGCTTCAGTTGAAACGATGAAGAAGCGCGGATCACTCACACCCTGTTTGTTGTATAACCGAACGAGATGCGGGCCAGGCAGGGCATCGGAGGAGATTTGGACGGTGAATTTGCCGTTGTTTGTTTCGGCTCTGAAATTGATGCCTGGAGCATCTGCCCAAACTTGGACAGGCCAGGGGTCGAATTTTCCTGCGGCGGTGACGGTGTTAGTCATGCCACGCTGCAGCGCAATCGGATAAAGCTGATCCAAAGTGGGGGCGGCAGCTTGCGCGAGCAAAGAGTACGCGAATAGAAATAAAATTAGCCAGCGGGCAGAGGCCATGGGGGAACGCCTCTTAGGCAAAGACTTCCTTGATCAACTTGCCGTTGCTGACGAGTTGCACGGGACGGCCGGTATTGGTGTGTAACGTTTGCGCCGGATCGATGCCCATTTTGGTATAAAGGGAAGCGGCGAAATCTTCGGGTCGATAGACATTTTCGGCGGCGTGATAGCCCTTCGCATCGGTCGCGCCGATAACCTGGCCACGGGGAATGCCCGCGCCGGCCATGAGCACGGACATCGCATGCGGCCAATGATCGCGCCCGGCGTCTTTATTGACCTTAGGTGTGCGGCCAAACTCACCAAGCATTAGGACGAGGGTGGAATCGAGCAGCCCGCGTTGATCAAGATCGTTGATAAGCGCGGCGACGCCCTGGTCGGTGTTCTTCAGCAAGGTGCCTTTGTAGGATTCGAAAATTTTAGTGTGATGGTCCCAACCTCCCGAATAAACAGTGACCCAGGAGACGCCGACCTCGACGAGGCGACGCGCGAGAAGCAGGCGCTGGCCGAAATCATTGCGGCCGTAGGCGTCGCGGGTCTTTTGGTTTTCCTTTTGAATATCAAAGGCAGCTTGGGCCTTCGGCGAGAGAACGAGATCGACGCCTTGTTTGTAGTATTCGTCGAAAGTGACCGCCGGATCCTCAGCGAGCTTGTCCGCATAGCGCTTCATGCGATCGAGCGAGGCGCGCAACTCACGCCGAACCTGAGCACGGCCTTCGCTGATATCCGAAGGGAGCACGACATCGCGAACTTTGAAGCTGGGAGAATTGGGATAGCCGTCGATCATGAAGGGCGCATGTTTGCCGCCCAGAAAATTTGGGCCGCCGCTGCGAGAGACTTGCGGCATGGACATGTAAGCGGGCAAGCCGTCTTGCACACCACGCTGGTAGGAAACAACCGACCCGAAGGAGGGGTGAAACGTGACAAATGCACCGCAAGCGACTGGCACCGGTGTGGGCGAGCCGGTCATCATGTAATGATTGCCGCCGCCGTGATTTGGGTCTTTGTGGCAGATGGAGCGGACGATCGTGAGCTTGTTGGCGGCTTTAGCAAGCTGCGGAACAGCTTCACTAAATTGCACACCCGGGACGGAGGTGGAAATCGGTTTGAAGTCGCCGCGAATTTCGGAAGGCGCTTCAGGCTTCGGATCGAATGTCTCGTAATGCGACGGCCCGCCATCGAGCCAAATCATGATGCAGTTGACGCGCTTGGCGCCTGCCTTGGGCGCTCCGGGTAAGGCAGCATTGGCGCGCAGCCGAAGAATGTCGGCCAAGCCCAGGCCAAGGACGCTGCGGACTCCAAGCTGGATGAAGTCGCGTCTTGGCAGGCCATCGCAGTTGTATGGGACGGCGCTCATGCGGCGAAATCGTTGCTGAGTATGGCCATGCACAGGGTTTGACGAAGCAGGATAGAAGCGGAATTCAATGGATTTAGGACCTTTGAGCCCTGTTCCGCAACTGAATATCAACTGGCTTCTACTTATTGACTCGCGGTTTTCTTCACCACGAAAATTGAGTTGGCAACGGTATCCTCGCCCTGGCAAGGGCTGTTCCTAATTCGGCCCTGCACCCACATTTGAGCTGACTTTCCGCCGTCCAGGTTCAAGGCTTCGGTACACCCGAGCTTCTTAAAATATTCAGCCAATTCGCCCAGAGTCATGCCGACAGAGAGATTCGCTTGACGGCCATCGACCACGACGAAGAAAACGTGAGTGTCGCTCCAGCCCATGGCAGTGCGGGGATTGCGCTCGTATTTGGAACGCTGACTCCATTCTTTTGAAACGCCGGGAGGGGCTACTTTAGGAAAGGCAGTTCCTTTATGCAGAAGCCCTGGACCACCGCCTAGAGCGACTTTGATCCCCTTCAGGTCTGGGACAGTCGCAGTAGATATCTGCAACGTGGCGCCCGGTTTTACTTCGGGCAAATTGCGAACCGCCGGGCCAATGGATAAAAGCATGGAGTTAGGCGGAATCTGGGCATTGCCATTGGTAGTAATGGTGGCCACGCGCGCGTGGTAAATCTCGCCGGGGCGGAGTGGAAGCCATGGGCTCTGACCCTCCTTTTCGAGGACGAGATTGCGGCCACCGTTTACGTGCGTCGAAGGACCGTACGTTGGAGTGTATAAAACGACCATATCGTTTTTGCGTTGTTCATTCAGGCCAAAAACTGTTTTCTGAGCGTCGGGCCAAGTGACGGCAAACTCACTTTTGATTTCATCGAGGTGAGGAGCGCCGTTTGGATCGAACCAGACGCAAAGGTTGCTTGGGCCGCTGATCAATTCGCCATTAAGAAGCTGCAAGCCGCGCGGATCTCCCGCGAAATTGGGGACATCGCGAATGTAGAAGTCGCCGTTAATGCCGGCAATGGCTGAACCGAAATCGGGAGGGACTGACCTGGCTTGATCTCTGAGCATGCTAACACTGAGGATTCTTCCACCGGCGTGGGGAGCGAAAAATGTGAGGTCCTTGCGGGAGCGATCAACTTTGAGCACGTGAATGGACCATGGTTCGCTTTCGACAACATCATTGAAGTAAGTC
>DASWRJ010000347.1:0-2067 GCA_036403255.1 Verrucomicrobiia bacterium | reverse complement strand
TATTTTTGTTTCTCTCCTCGGTGGCTGCGTGGGCTCACGAGCCGGGTCTCAGTTCCGCAGCTATCGCAGTGAGCACAAACGGCATCGAAGTAAATCTGACCTTCGCTGCGGCCGACATTGAGGGCATTCTACCGATGGACAACGATGCGGACGGCAAAGTTTCCCAACTTGAGTTTGCCTATGCCAAGGCACGTCTGGGCGCGCTGGCAACGGAAGCAATCCAACTATTTCAGAATGGCACGAACCTGAAGCCCGCTGAGCCCAATCTCCTGCTGGATGAAAAGAACAACATTGAGTTCCAAATTTTCTATCCGGCAGCTGTGGGTGGAACTCTCAAATTTGAATCTAAAATCCTCGCCCGCCTGCCACGTGGACATCGGCAATTCCTAACCATAGCCAACGCCAAAGGCCAGCGGGTTGCCGAGAAGCTTCTGAGTGCCTCCAGCGACAGTCTGCAAATTGAACTACCAACTGACGGAGCTTTAGCCACCGCTGCCGAACCGATACCCACCTCTTTTCTCGCGTTCCTCGTTCTAGGAATAAAGCACATTTTGACCGGCTACGATCACCTGCTGTTCCTCTTTGGGTTGCTGATCGTGAGCACGCGGTTTTTGGATTCGCTGAAAATCATCACCTGCTTCACGATTGCGCATTCGATCACGCTGGCCATTGCGACTTTTAACCTGATCTCGATCCCAAGCAAAATTGTTGAACCAGCCATTGCCGCTTCCATTGTGTATGTCGGCCTGGAAAATTTATGGCGCGGCGGCCATGCGCCAAAGGGCCGCTGGCTCCTGACCTTTGCTTTTGGGTTGATACATGGTTTTGGGTTTGCCTCTGTATTGCGCGAGATGGGGATTGCTTCCGGTAATGGCGGAATTGCCGTCCCCCTGGTCTCATTCAATCTCGGGGTTGAGGCTGGCCAAATCATGGTTGCGTCGGTGGTGCTGCCGCTTTTTTGGTGGCTAAGAAATCACAAACTGTTTCTTCAGCGCGGTGTCCCGGCATTCTCTGCCGTGATTGCGGCCGCTGGTGCCTATTGGCTGGTGGACCGAGTCATTCATTGAACAGCGATGGGCGACTTTTCATAAGCTGAATTGCGTACTCTTCTCGGGTTTTTCCAAGTTTGCACAACATATTTTGCTCTTCAGTTAATTCTGGCACGCCTTCTGCCGATGCACCATTAGCAGTGCAGTTCGGGCTGGTAGTTCACAATCATTGGAAAGGCAGAACGATGAAAAAATGCACCAGAAAGAAGTTGGCTCTCCATTGGAGAGATGAAAAGGGCTTTAACGTTCCGGTCCGCGTGAAGCCAGCGAAACCGACGCCCGGCACTGCACACTCCGCCAGTATTCTGGTGTTATCTGAAAACCAGACCTCCTTTTATCGCAAACGCCGTGGCGCTGCCGCAGCGTGATACAAAGGCCATTCCCTTCGGGTACATTTTACTGAACTGGAAACGCGGCTGAGTTTGCGATAGTAGTCCTCCCCATTGGGCAAAAAGGCGAAAGAAGCTAATTTGGGTTATCGAGAACCTGGAGGTAGTTATGATGTTACTTGCGGTAGCACCAATGTTTGCAGCGGCTGGTTATTCCCTGGTTTACTTGCTGGCGGGAGGTGGATTAGGTGGAGCGATTTTAATCTTCATTATCGCCAAGCTGCTCGGTAAATAAAAAGTTATAATTGCGCGGGTTTTATATGATGCGAAGCTCGCTCCCAAAGCGACTTTTGCCGCTGAAATCCATTTCTCCGCCGCAGCGATCTCGCTTGGCCACAATTGGCCAACTGACTACACTGGTCCGCTGATTACTGCGCAGTAGGATCCTGCCATCCGCCGCCAAATTTTTTACGGTAAACCATGTTGTCCTTGACGGGTCATTCGGCGAGGGGCCAAATTGTCAGTCGCTCCCATGAGCTTCCAATCGTTTCCAGAGCAAAAGCCCGCCATCGAGCTGCTGCAACGCAGCCTCGCCAATGGCCGACTCGGTCATGCCTATCTTTTCGGCGGCACAGATCTCGAGCAACTCAGTGGAGTCGCCCGCACTCTGGCCAAGACGCTTAATTGCG
>DASWRJ010000346.1:0-2823 GCA_036403255.1 Verrucomicrobiia bacterium | reverse complement strand
CAGATTCGGCTCGTTCGGCATCTCCTCGACGGCTTTTTCCAGGAGCAACAGGTTGCGCGCTTTTTTATTGCGAGAGCGCATGAGTTCGGGCGTGTAACCGTGGTGCAAGAGCGTGGCGGTGCCGAGACAATTCTCCATGTTCCACTCAGCGCGGAGCAGCTCGAGGCTGGTAAAGGCTTGCTCATGAATCCGCCCGACGTAAAACACAGCCGGAGCATTGCGGAACAGACGCGGCACGTAGCTGCAGCCATCCGCCTCGCGTCCAGAATCAATAATCGGCAAGCGATAGGCGAGCACATTGGGAGCAGCGATTTCTTTGCGGATGATTTCACGCCCTTCGGGTGTGAGTTCTTCGTCCGCATCAATCACGAGCACCCAATCGCCCGTGGCACGCTCGAGGACGGCATTACGGGCCGCGCTGAAATCATCAGACCAATTAAAGGTATAAACTTCGGCCCCGTAGCGTTTGGCAATATCGACGGTCCAATCGGTGGAACCGGTATCGACAATAATGATCTGGCTGGCGATGGGCTGCACCGATTCGAGGCATTTGCCAATGAACTTCTCCTCATTTTTAGTAATCAGGCAGACGCTGATTCGCTGGGCATTGGGAGCAGAAGCCGCGGGAAGCTCACGCAAATTCAAATTCTGAGAGCCATTCTTTGGATGATACGGAGGAAAATGCTGCGCGGCTTTCCAACGAGGCGTCATTTGCCGCAAACGATCGAGACATTGGCGGGCCTTGCCTGGATCGCCGGCCTTGCGCGCAATCTCGGCCAGGAGCAAGTAGCCATCCGGATGGAAGGGACGCGATTGAACCGCTGTGCACCCGGCGTTCCATGCTTCGGCCAATTTGTCCTGCTTCAGAAAGGTGCGCGCGGAGGAAAGCTCGCCCACGCGCCCGGCTGCGGGAAGTTCCATGGTCTCGAGCCTGCGCAGTCGGCGCGCCCGGGTCTCCTGCTGCGCATGAGAATCACGGGCGTGCAGATTTTTCAGGTGCTGAGCGGCGATGGCGGCGGCGCGTTCCCATGTCCAATGTTGGTGGACGAACTCACTGGCCTTGCGCCCACGCTCGCGAGCGGATTCACGATAGGCGAACACCTCGCGCATGGCCATGGCGACATGGTCCACACTGGGCTCGAGCCACCAACCCGCGCGCACGAGAGGCATTTCAGCAATGACGGGGCCGATTATTTTGCGCCTCGCCGGAACGCGATAGGCAAATTCATCGGTCGCGAAATCATCCGTGGATCCGCCAGCAGTCACAATAACCGGCAAGCCGCAAGCCATCGCTTCGAGCACGGGCAGGCCGAAGCCTTCGCCTCGGTAGGGATGGACGAGGCAATCGCAAGCGGTGTAAAGGCCAGCCATTTGCGCAGGAGTGAGATCGCTGGTGAGATAAAGAATTTCAGGAGCGTTGGGCTGTTGTTGCGCGGCTTTGATCTGGGCTTCAATTGTTTGGCCGGCGTAAACGTCCTGCCCGCCAAAATCTTTGATCACGAGGCAAACATCGTCCGCAGCGGTGAAACGTTGCAGATAAGCTTTGAGCAGTATGTCAGGGCCCTTGCGCGCGATCGTGCCACCGACAAATAAGAACTTAAACTTTTTGCTGGTCGCGAGCTTCATCGGCGCGGCGGCGGGGTGATATAATTGCGGATTAATTCCATTCGGGACTACTTTGACCTTCGAAGGATGGACGCCAGACTCAACGTAAACGCGTCGAACATATTCCGAAGGGACCCAGGCCTCATCCACGTGGGCCAATTGAGCGACCCACTCGGCGGGCAACACACCAAATTCCCACGGTTGAATGACGACCCATTTGCCTTGAGCGGGTGGATCCCAGCGGGGCGGCCAGCCATGGCGGACCGTAATTTGCGTTTTGGGGTGAGGCTGCGTTTTGAGACGGCGCGCCATTTGTTGCAGTTCAGGAATGGCGGCCAGGGCAGGCTTGAGAATATTTTTGCCGAGACAATGAAGTTGCAAGCCAGCCGTTCGCGCAAGGGGTTCGGTCAATTGCCGATTGACTTGCGAGAGACTGCCGAAATCGAGAAAGGAACCTTCCCAAGCGACATGCAAACTGTCTGACACCAGTTCTGGAAACTCGGGAGCGACTTGCCAATTGCGCGCGACAACCGCCGGGCAGATGGGAGTGGAAATTTTCTTTTCAATCGTTTTCAGGCGCTCGACAACAATTCTCGCAACTGCTTCGCGTGTGTATTGGGCGAGGATATGCGCGCGGGCCTTTTGTCCTTTGGCACGAGCGAGTTCCGGTTTTTGCACAATCAAGCGCATGGTTTGGCGCAAGTGGTCTTCTGAGGGATTGGCCCAGCGCTGCTTGCGATAATGCAACAGCTCGGGTTCGAGATATTTAGTGTCCTGAAGTTCATAATCGAGCAGGAACGAATTATCCTGGTTCATGAACTCAGTGTTGCCGCTCCAATTAGTGGCAATGACGGGGAGACCCATGAACATCGCTTCATGATGGGGCCGTCCCCAACCTTCACCACGGCTGGGAGCGACAAGGCAATCGACTGCTTTATAGAGGCGCGGCAGATCGGCCTGGGGAATTTGGTGGGCTATCAGGTGAATGCGCGGCCAGGGTTTATCTCCAAGGCCAAGTTTATCCGCATGTTCCTTAATCAGATTCCAAATGGCCGTGGAGGGATCGCCATCGGGCTTGCTGAAGAGGTAAGTGCGCAAATAAAGGCACACATCGTCTTGGGCAGAGAACTCGCGCAAATAAGCGGCGAGCAACACATCCCAGGCTTTGCGCGAGGACCATTCGAAGATGGCCAGAAAATTAGTTTTGGCTTTGTTTGG
>DASWRJ010000345.1:0-3508 GCA_036403255.1 Verrucomicrobiia bacterium | reverse complement strand
CAAGGCAGTGTCGGCAGTAATTCCACGCTTTTGCAGGACGATCTCGTTAATGCGGCGTGGAGGTATTCTCAACGCCCTGGCGAGCGCATTTTGGGAAAGCCCGGCAGGGCGCACGAACTCTTCAAGTAGAATTTCGCCGGGATGAATTGGAGATAGTTTCCTTGGCTTCATATTCATTAATGGTAGTCCACAATCTCAACATTACTGGCATCTTCGCCAGCCCATTGAAAACAATCCCCATCTAAGGCCTTTTCGCCCCTGAAGAAAGGCCAAACATCCCCAAATACATTGCATTTCGACGGGAAAAAGGATAAAACATTCCCGTGAACCCCAAGCAGCGCCACAGATGGCCAGGCGCTAAAGGCTTGGCGTCAGAACTTTGCTAAAACGGTATGTTTTTGAAAGAAGTTGAAAGCAAGCCAGCCAAAGGGCTGACCAAAATCGCGTTGCAGCGGCTGCGCGAGCAGGGCGAGGCTGTCCCGGAGATTTTGCATCTTTTCCGTTTCAAAACGCGTGCGACCGATCACCTGGTGCGTTTTACCGAGGAAGTTATGCGCGGACCATCGCCGCTTTCGCCTGGGATGCGAGAATTGATCGGGGCATTTTTTTCAAAACGCAGTCAATGTTCGTTTTGCAGCGATGCGCATGCGGCGGCAGCGGCGGAGTTGCTGGAAAAGGACCTGGTGGACGAAGTGCTGCACGACCTGGAAAATTCGCGCCTGGACTCAAAGCATAAAGCCCTGTTTCGCTATATCGGAAAACTGGCCGAGAACCCGGCGCGTGTGACCGCCTCGGACATCAAGAAATTGAAGAACGTTGGGTGGAGTGAAGAGGCGATTTACGATGCGCTGACGGTGGCATCAGTATTCCGCTTTTATAACGCGTGGAACCACGGATCAGGAGTGGAAACGATGGCTTCGCAGGATTATTTGCACAGCGGCAAAGTGCTGAACACGCTGGGCTATTGCATGGATTTCAAGGTGAGCAGGCTGGTGAAGCTTGCGACGCAAAATTTTTTCGGCCTTTTCAGGATCGTTTTTTCGTCCCGACGCAACGCAAAAAAGAGCACACGCCCTATTGTCCATGCGAAGCCTGCGATGGCTACAGCCGGGTTAAGTGGCCCCGAGCCCGTTTTTGCACCGATTGAGAAGAGTTATTTCAAGGAGGAAGTTCTCAACGTCTCGGTGCGTGATGAATAAGCGAGTCAGTGCGCTGGTGGCCCTTTTTCTGGTAGCTATTTGCTACCCATTTGCCCGACTGCCGAGACTAGATCCCGCCGAGAGCGCGCAACTAGCTGGTCGCTTTCAATTCAAAAAACTCCCCCTGCCGGAACCGCCAAATCCTCCTCCCTATAAATTCGTGCGGCAGGTGCATCCAAGCCTGGAGCGAATCGCGGCATGGGTCTCCTCGCTCGGGGCCTCAGCGAGCCTCGCAGATTTGGACGGGGATGGGCTGCCGAATGATGTCGTGCTGGTGGATCCGCGCACGGACCTGGTGACGGTCGCGCCCGTGCCCGGGAGCGGAGAGCGCTACAAGCCGTTCGCGCTGGACACTTCGTTCTGGGCGCACAATTCCTATGATGCTTCCACACTGGCGCCAATGGGCGCGCTCATCGGCGATTTCAATGAGGACGGGTTGCTGGATGTGATGGTGTATTTCTGGGGACGCACGCCGGTGATTTATTTGCGCAAGGCAGCCCTAACCAGCGCCGAAAAAACCGGAGGGGAAATGGCGGCTGAGCCGCTGGAGAAGGAACTTTCGCCAACGGCTTTTGCGGCCAGTGAATTGGTCCATTCCGGCGAACGCTGGTACTCGAACTGCGCCATTCAGGCGGACTTGGACGGCGATGGGCACCCCGATCTTGTGATCGGCGCGTATTTTCAGGACGGCGCGAGGATTCTGGACGCGAAAGCCGAGGGGACGGTAGTGATGCATGAAGGCAAATCCAAGGCGCTGAATGGCGGGCACAAACATTTTTTTCTTTGGCAGGGCGCAACGCGCGGCGCGAGCGCTGCGGTGCAATACCGCGAAGCGAAGGATGTCCTGAGTGAAGAGGTCAGCCGGGGCTGGACGCTGGCGCTGGGCGCGGCGGATTTGGATGGAGATATGTTGCCGGAGATTTATATGGCGAATGACTTCGGGCCGGACCGATTGCTGCACAACCGGTCCACGCCCGGCCATTTGCAGTTTGCAGTGCTGGAGGGAAAGCGCGATTTCCTAACGCCGAAGTCATGTGTGCTGGGCCACGATTCCTTCAAAGGAATGGGGGTGGATTTTGGAGACATCAATGGCGACGGGCGGCTGGATATTTATGTCAGCAATATCGCCACAAAATTTGGGCTCACGGAAAGCCATTTTCTGTGGCTGAGCACAGGCGAGGTTGGACAAATGAAGAGCGGGATCGCGCCGTACGTGCATGGCGCCGAAAAGCTCGGACTGGCGCGCAGCGGATTTGCGTGGGAAGCGCGCCTGGCGGATTTTGATAATGACGGTGTGCTGGAAGCGATGCAGGCTTGCGGGTTTATCAAAGGCAAAATCAATCGCTGGCCGGAACTGCAGGCGCTGGGCACAAGCAACGACCAAATCATACACAATCCGCGGTTCTGGCCGAGTTTTCGTCCGGGAGCGGACTTGAGCGGGCATGATTCGAATCCATTTTTTGTGCGCGGCGCGGATGGACGTTATCACGATATAGCGACGGCGCTGGGCCTGGCCGAGCCGATGGTAAGCCGGGGCATTGCGATTGCGGATGTGGATGGCGATGGCCGGCTGGATTTTGTGACGGCGAACCAATGGGGCCCGTCCTATTTTTTCAAGAATGAGTCGCCGAACGCAGGCGCTTTCCTTGGGCTGCGATTGGTGCATCCCAACGGAGCGCCAGCGATTGGAGCGGTGGCTGAGGTTAAATTATCGAATGGCCATAAACTGATTGGCCAGGTGGATGGAGGGACCGGACATTCGGGGCATCGCAGCCCGGAGATACATTTTGGGCTGGGCGCGTGGAAAAAATCCAAATTGGTGGAAGTCGCGATTAAATGGCGCAATCGGAAGGGCGGCATCCAGCAACAGAATTTTCAATTGCAGCCGGGGTGGCATACCATTCCGCTGCGCAGCGGGAATGTCCTCGCCGCGAGTAACCGTGAGCAGCATGGAGAAGGAGCATTGCCGTGAAAACCAAAGCGTTCAACACAACGGTGCTGTTTTATCCCAACAAGAATCCAAAACTGCGGCTTTTTGCACTTTGGTATTTCACGACGCTAATGATTGTGTGGAACGTGCTTGGGCACACTAAACTGGGATTTGAACAATCCTGGGCGACGCCCATTGTTGCCGTGGCAACGGCGATATTGGTTTCGCTGTTGCTGGATTGGGTGGATGCGCGCGCGTGCAACCGGGAATTACGCTTTACGGGGAGCCTGGGGAACTTTTTGAATTTTCTTCCGGCATGCCTGATTCCTGGCTTCGCGTGCGCGATGTTGCTCTATTCCAATGAACGGCTCTGGCCGCT
>DASWRJ010000344.1:0-3123 GCA_036403255.1 Verrucomicrobiia bacterium | reverse complement strand
CCTAACATTGCCCCGAGAGAATCTGCGCAAGCTGTTGGATGCTTGACTGGCTAATTGCTCCGTTCATGAAAAGGACGTCACATCCATTATCATCGCGCAGCGGAGCGCCGCGCCCGCTCCTCGATGATGCGGGCCAAAATCCTGGGATTAGCACTTGGAGGAAGCTCGTTCAAATAACAGTCCAGCAATTCACCGTAGGTCTCGGCTGGCTTGTAGGCATGCCTGCGCAGGACTTTGGTGAATGAGTCGGAGTTTGCCGGCTTCAGAAGTTGGTAAACTTCGCCATCAATGGTAATGGTCTTGATCATAACCAATCAAAAACGAACATTGGCCCATCATAATCCGCCCGGTTCAACTGGAATATTGCAAGAGAAACGAAACCGAGCCGAGTAGTAAAGCGAAAATCCAGATACACAGCACCGCACACGTTGGAGTGAGGCCGCAGCGCACCAGACGGTGTGAAAGGTGGTTGGTATCCCCGATATAGAAGGGTTTCCCGAGGCGCCACCGCAGGAGCACAACCCAGGCAAGATCCATCAACGGGACCGCCAGAATAAATAGAGGGCTCAGGACCGCCAGCCTGTTGGGATGTTTGGCCGAATAAAAATGAGGGAGAATTGCCAGTACCGCCATTAAATAACCAACCAGGTGACTGCCGGCATCACCCAGAAAAACCGACGCGCGTGGAAAATTGAAAGGCATGAACCCGAGCAATGAACCGGCGCTTAGGAATGCCAGCGCCGCAACGAGATATTGGCCTTGCCATGCGGCTATCGTGCCGAAATAGAGTGCGCCGATAAACCCCAGCCCGGCGCAAAGGCCATTCATGTTGTCCATAAAATTAAAGGCGTTGATCAGCGTAAGTATCCAAAAAATTGTAATTAGATAGCTGAAAACGAGATTTGGAATGAACAAGGTAATGCGCACCCCGGCAGCTGCGACCAGCAGAGCAATGGTAAATTGGCCGGCGAACTTTGCGCCAGGCTTAAGTTCGCGTTTATCATCGATCCAACCGAGCACGACCATGCCCACTGCCCCGAGCAGCACGACCCCGAGTTGGAGTGAGCGATGCTCGATGCCATAACTAATCTTTTCACGGGCATCAGCGGACAACAAGCTAGTCCGCCATGCGACGGCGAGCAGAATCCATGGCAATACCACCCCGGTCAACACGGCCCAACCGCCCGCCAGCGGGATAGGTGCGTTGTGAATTTTGCGCGGGCCAGGCGCATCGACCAGGCCGCTGCGCAAACACCAACTCCGCAGCCACGGCACAGCTAGCGCTGAAGCCGCCGCCGCTCCGAAAATCGAAAGCACGTATATGTTGACCGGAAATGCCACTAGCTGAAAAAAGGCGCAGCTCACAATTGTCTGGCGCTCGCAGATGATTATCCCAAAACGCAAGCGACGGCTACTATGATTTAGGCTCGGAAGCGGATTTTGAAACCAGTCTCAAATAAAGTGCGTGGAGGTCATCCACCATCCGCTGTGTAGCAAAATCTTTGCGGACGATCTCGCGTCCACGCCGGCCAAATTGTTCACGCAAGCCAGGGTCATTGGCCAATTGCAGCAAGCGGCTGGTGAAGCTCGCGCGGTCGCCGATTGGGACCAGAAAGCCGGTCTCGTTTTCGAGGCAAATCTCGCGTGCTCCATCGCAATCGAAGGCGATGACGGGTTTTCCTGCGGCGAGTGCCTGGGGCAAAGCGCGTGGCAAACCTTCCCGACGCGAAAGGTGCACAAGAATATCCATTAAGCCTAGATACTTTGGAACCTGCTCCGGCTGGAGCAAGCCACTGAAGACAAATTGAGATTCGAGGCCGAGGGAATGAATCTTCTGCTCGAGGCGCTGCTTCCATGGGCCGTCACCGACAAACAGAAATTTCAAGCGCGGACATGATTTAAGGAGATCCGGGGCGGCATCAATTAAATCATCATGCCCTTTGAGTTCAAATAAACGAGCAATCTTCCCCACGACAATTTCATCTCGAGCAATGCGCAACTTTTCGCGAAGTGCCAGATCATTGGTGGCGCATAAGAACGGTTGCAGGTCGAAGCCGCTAAAAATGCGACTGTATTGTTTGGGATTCCCGATCGCGGCAGCGAGGTATTGCTCGGTCATGGCCTGGGCGACCGATACAAAATGCGTAGTAACTCGGGCCGCAAAGCGCTCCGCCGCTCGATAAAAAAAATTGGGCACCGCATCCTGAAAGGAGCCAAAAGAGGGGCCATGAATGGTATGAATTATAACGGGAACCCTGGCACGGGCGGCAGCGAGGCGCCCAAGAATTCCAGCTTTGCTGCTGTGCGTATGCACAATGTGTGGGCGCTCGATTTGGAAGGTTTTTGTAAGGTGTAGCAGAGCTCTCAAATCTTTACCGGGCTGCACTGGGCGCACAAGTGTGGGCAATACCTGGAGCAGCCCTGGATGGTGGGCAAACAAATGCTCCAGAGAACCTTCCGAACCGTGAGTGGGGCCGGAAATCAATCGAACGGAGAGTTCCGGCTTTTGGTGAAGTCCCAGAACGGATGAAGCGGTGTTTTCCTGAGCCCCGCCAATGATGAGGCGGGTGATGACGTGCGTGACACGCAGCGGGACGCTGTACTCAGAAGGCGCCACGTTTGATGAGCTTTATTTTCTCCTTAATCGACTTCATTTCCGGAGAATCGCGGGGTGCCAATTCGAGGTACTTTTGATAATTTTGGAGAGCCTTGTTTTTTTGGCGCTGCTTAAAATAAATTTCACCCAGGCCGTAATAGACCGAGTACGGAGGTTTGGGCAACAACTCGGCAAGTCTCGAATAATCTTTTTCAGCGTTCTCGAGTTCGCCAAGCTCAAGCCTAGAAATGGCGCGGTTCATCAGGGCAAAGGTATTGTCAGGCTGCACTGCCAGAACCCTACTGCAAGCATCGACAGCGCTTTTCCAATCCTGGGCACGCATCTTCAGCCCGGAATAGTTGATAAGCGCGGTGACATTGGTGGGTTCAGCCTGAATCTGACTACCAAGGAGCTCGAAGGCATTTGTGAGGCGATTGTTATTTAGATAAATTTGCAACAAGGTGTTGGGCAACAATTCATTGTTCGGAAACTCGGCGCGCGCGGTTTGAATTATTTTTTCCACTGCT
>DASWRJ010000343.1:0-4284 GCA_036403255.1 Verrucomicrobiia bacterium | reverse complement strand
ATCCCGCTTTCCGCGAGAACCGACTTCGAGGTCGCCTTTCGCGGATGCCGGCGCGACATTAACACCATTAACAATTCCAAACGTGTCACCAGGTGCGACAAGATAGCCCGGTCACCTGTCTTGGGCTGGTAATAATCCGCGCCCAACTCCAGCGCCGTTTTTATATTCGCCCGATCCAGCGAAGCACTTAACATGACCACCCGCAAATCAGGGAAATTGTGCCGCTGAAGCCACGCCAGCACCTGCAAACCATTCATGCGCGGCATATTAATATCTATCACCAGCAAGTCAGGCAGGGGAAAGAGCGTCCGGTCTTCATAAAGTCCCACCCCGGTTAAGTACTCCAGCACCTCGATTCCGTCCTTCACTTCCGCGACTGGGCGCAGGCAGCCCGAATTTTCCAGCTCGCGCCGAATCATGAAACGATCGTTTTGATCGTCATCCGCCAGCAGAACCCCGAAGCGCAGATTGGCCTCGCGACGGGCTTCGTTGCGCATTATTTCCATGCGCGTCAATTCCGCCTCAAGTTCAATAGTATTATTCATAACAGCAATAGGGTAGCGCGAACTTTCCTGCTAAAATATCGGACGCTCTGCACGTGAAATATTGGGGCAGGACCGAAGGAAATAAATGACTAATTCACCCTACGGACTTTCCCCTTGAGCACTGGCATAAATGCTGCCTCCCGGCTTCGTCACTATATCAGATAGCCGATATCGAGCAAGTCGGGCGGCCAGAACTTCCAGCGGGCCCGAGGGTGGTCTGGCGGCGGCAAATGCGGAAGTTGCTGAACCCCACATTTCCCATGGCGAATCCGACATTTCCGGCGTTAAAGCCTATCCTGCAGACGCCAAAAACAATATAGGAACCGCGGAAAGTTCCACTTCCCGGGGGGCGCAATTATATACTTAACGCTTGGTAAGTATTATCCAGCTCGCGCCGTTTGCAATGTAACTCCAGCCGAGCTCCAGATGGCGCGCGCGCCTATCCAGGTTGGCAGGGTTTTCGGGGGTCGCGTGAGAGGACTACAGCCAAAACTTTCCAGCGGGCCGGGATTCGGCCTCGAGCATCATTTTTCCTCTTTCTCCTTTGCGCCAAAAATGTGGGAGAAAAATCCTCCGAACCGCTCCGGTTTAGCTGCTTCACCGCGTGTGACCAGTACCGGGCAATCAGCCCGATTCACAATCTCACGGGTGACATCGCCCATGATGTAGGTCTGCAATGGACCGCCTGAAATGGAAGAGCCAGCCACGACCATGTCATAATTTCCCGAACGCACTTCCGCGAGCAATTCGCCAATGACTTCGCCATCGCGAATTTTAATGTTTGTTTTGATGCCCTGGGATTCGAGCAGCTCCTTTTCGCGGCGCAGATTACGACCGAGATTGGAGGAGGAGCGGAGAAGCGCTTCGACATTCTCCTGGCGCTGAATGAGGCTGGGATAGATCGCCGGCAAGTCCGGCATGACATGCACCAGCGTCACTTCTGCTCCGCAGCATTTGGCAATGCTGCCGGTGAATTCAATCCCTTTCTCGATCTGGGGACGGCCGCCGCTGCAAATCAGAATGCGCCGGAGCGCGGCTGGGTTGCCAATGACCGCGAGGGCAGGTTGCAGAATGCCCTTGATGAGTTTATACGCCTTGGCCGACATCCAGAATGCGCCGCGGGTGCCTTTGCGCACCGCCCCGAGCACCACGAGATCGCAGGCGGATTCGGTGGTGTAGCGAATAATCTCCGCAATCGGTTCACCGGTACGCAAACTGGTTTGGGTGGGTATGTTCAAGCCTTGCAGCAACTCACGGGAGGCTTGCAGCTTTTTGGCCAACTCGGCTTGCTGGCCCTCGTGCTCGACGATGCCCAGCAATGTGACTTCCGCCTGGCATGGGCCAGCAATCAGGGCGGTGTATTTGACCGCGTTCTCGGCCTGAGCTGAACCGTCATTGCAAATCACTATTTTCATCGGAGTTTTCTAGTGGGCAGCATGGTGTGTAATCAGTCCGTAAATGACGATGCCCGCGCCGATCAAGGGCAGGGGCACAAAGGCCAGCCGGATGCGAGGCCCAGCAAAATATTGAGTGGCGGTCGCGCCGATTTGGGCGCCAATGGCCGCGCCCGTGTGCATAACGAGCGCGATCAGGATATCGACGTTTCCCTTGAGGGCATGAGAAAGCGTGCCGTAGCTTGCCGAGATGATGATTTCAAAAAGATCGGTGCCGACGGCAATATGCGTGGGGATGCCAAGGAAATAGACCATACTCGGCATGCGAATGTACCCCGCGCCGCCGCCAAGGAAACCACTGAAGAAGCCGCCGACGAAGCCGACCAGCAAAATGGCCCAAAGAGAAATGCGCTCGATGCCGGACTCGCGCAACCTGATCATGGGCGGGATTCTAAAGCTGTGAACGCGCCGGGCAATGTGATCGAAAGCCGAGACGTCAGTTTTTGCGCCGCCGTTGGCTTTGGAGTTGCCCCGGGCCGGGGCAGAAGCACTGCCTGCTTTTAGCTTCATAGTTCGCCAGCTTTCCAGGGCCATGAAAATCGAGATGGAGAGCAACACGACAATGAAGGAAATGCCGACGTAGAGATCCACATGCGCGTGCTTTTTGAGATACTGAATGGCTTGCGCGCCAGTCTCGACTCCGGCGATGGTGCCGATAACCATGAGACCGCCAAGGGTGTAATCGATGTTGCCCAGGGCGCGATGTTTTTTAGCGGCGACTATGGATTTGCCGACGATATGGGCGAGGTCTGTACCGACGACAAAATGCATGGGCACACCCAGGGCGAAAAGGGCGGGGCCGGCCAGGAAACTGCCGCCGACTCCGAAAAAGCCGCCGAGCACACCGATGAAAAAACCGATGACTATCAGGTAAACCGGATTGATGTGCTGGCCTGAAATGAGGAAGTCCATTTAGTACTTTCCGCGGCGGATAATCCGGAGCAGGGCGCTAGTGAGCATTTCGAGGACGATGCCCTGGCCAACGATGAGAAGCAGGGCGACAATGGCGTAGAGCTTGCGCTCATCCCGGTAGAGATGCGCAATCCAATCTCCCAGGTAATGAAGGACGAGAAAGAAATAGATGAAGACAATCACCGCGTAAACGGCGAGTTCGATCGCAAAAGAAATTAAGGGCCCTTTTTCTTTCACACCCTGCCCAATACAGCCTGAGTTTAACGGCTTGTGATCGGGTGTAGGATTCCAGCGGAGGAGCTTTTGTAACATGGGCAAAGCACCCCAATGTACGGGAAATTTACCTTGCCGGGCAGCCACGGGTTCCCAGAATGCTCGCCGATGAACAAGAGCATGAGGTATTTCTTTCAGTTCGCATGTGTCCTCGTCATGGGGGCAGGTGTTTCGGCCCGGGCGGCTGAAGGGGCGACGGACACAAATGCAGTCTGGCTGGCGGAGCATTACACCAAATTTGAATACAGGATTCCGATGCGGGACGGGATTCGTTTATTCACGCGCGTGTATGTGCCGAAGGATGATGCGCAGCGCTGGCCAATAGTGATCACGCGCACGCCGTATGCGCTGAAGCCTTATGGCGCGGACAATTACAATGATCCTGTGGGCTCATTCCGCACGCTGGCCCGGGACAAATTCATTTTGGTGTCACAGGATGTGCGCGGCCGCTATGGATCGGAGGGCGAATATGTGCATGTGCGCCCGTTTAATCCAAACAAAGGGCCGCGAGACACAGACGAAAATTCCGACACCTGGGATACGATTGATTGGCTGGTAAAGAATGTGCCGGGAAATAACGGCAATGTGGGCATCTTCGGGATCTCATATCCCGGGTTTTACACGGCGATGGGGATGATCGACAGCCATCCCGCGTTGAAAGCCGCTTCGCCACAAGCGCCCATTTCAGATTGGTTCATGGGTGATGACATTAATCATAACGGCGCGTTTTTCCTGACGCAGAACTTCGATTTTTTTTATCGCTTCGCGCAGAAAGTGACGGACCGAAAGCATGATGAAATAAAGAATTACAATTTCGGGACGCCGGATGGTTATGATTTTTTCCTGCGGATGGGGCCGCTGGCGAATTCAGACGTGCTGCTGCTGAAGGGGCGAGCGCCGGAATGGAATGAGTTTCTGACGCATCCGACATACGACGCCTTTTGGCAGGCGCGCAATATTCGACCGCACCTAAAAAACATCCATTGCGCGGTGATGACGGTGGGTGGCTGGTTCGACGCAGAGGATCTGTTTGGTCCGCTGGAGATTTATCGCGCCACCGAGCGGATGAACCCGGGCATTACCAATGTGCTGGTGATGGG
>DASWRJ010000342.1:0-3671 GCA_036403255.1 Verrucomicrobiia bacterium | reverse complement strand
TGGTTTTTCATCCGGCTGACCATCCTCGGCGCCCATGGAAAATGAGCCGCCTGGAATCCAGACCATGCCATTGGTCCAGGAGATGGAAACTGCTTTAGGCCGGGAGGTGGCGGAAGGCAACGCGGAGTATGCGCCTTCACGTGTACTCTCACGAATGCGCTGGACCTTTCGGAGTTCGCCCCAGAACCAAAGAGCCGCCAGAAGGATCCCCGAAATGAATGCGGCCAGCACGAACCATGGCCAAATGTATTTTGGCCGCACGTGCTCAGAAGGATGGGGAAGTTGGCTCATAAACAGCAGGTCAGAATAGTGGAGGATTGAGGGCATGCCAAGTCGCGAGGGCCCATGAAGGCGAGAAATGGCGGACAAACGGGTTGTGAAACGATGGCGGAAGGGGAGGGATTTGAACCCCCGGTACGGTTACCCGCACGCCTGATTTCGAGTCAGGTGCCTTAAACCACTCAGCCACCCTTCCAGCGCGGGAATAAGCTTAAACGGGGATTTGGAGGGGAGCAAACGATAATTCGTTGGGTGCTTTGAACGGAAGGAGATTGCGTGTGCGATTTTTGCACCTGGAACGCAACCACCCGCCTAAACAGGATACCCCTAAAGGGCACCATCCAAAGTGTTTGTCCCTTGCCTTAATTCAGAGCGACCAGGCCGCGGGTAATCGCAAATTTGACTAGTTCGGTGGCCTTGTGGATGCCGAGCTTTTGCATGATCTTCTGGCGATGCTTTTCCACAGTGCGGACGCTTAGGCCGAGGCGCTCGGCAATTTCTTTGTTGGCCAAACCAGAGACGATATGGCTGAGCACTTCGCGTTCGCGATCGGAGAGTTGCTTGGGCTGGGAATCTTCAAGCTTGCCGCCGCTCAGGACGTATTCCTCGAAAAAAGCCTGGGCGACATCGGGCATAAAGAAGGCTTCGCCTTTGTGAATGCGTTCGATGGCTGAAACGAGTTCGACCGGGGAAGTGTTCTTGCGAATGTAACCGCGAGCGCCGGACTGGATCATCTCGCGCACGAATTCGCGTTTATCGTGGACGGTCATGATGAGGACGCGAGAATCCGGGCAGGTGGCGCGCAGACATTTGGTGGCTTCAAGGCCGCTCATGCCCGGCATGGTAATGTCCATGACGATGACATCGGGCGCAAATTGACGCGCGCGATCGATGGCTTCATGGCCGTTGGCGGCTTCACCGACGACTTCGACATGTTCGAATCTGCGCAAGCAGGACCTGACGCCTTCACGCACAAACATGTGATCATCCACCAACAAAACTTTAATTTTCATTTTTTTATCCATAAGGGGTTAAGCAACTTCCATTTTTTGTTCTGTGCCATGGAAGGGAATTCTGACTGAAATATCTGTGCCGCGGCCTGGAGTGGAGGTCATGGCAAAGGTGCCGCTGAGGAAGGCGGTACGTTCGCGCATGTTGAGGAGGCCCATGCCGGATTTTTTGCTGGAATGGCCGGGCTCGCCGGAAAATCCGCAACCGTTATCTGAAATTTGGAGGTTAAGTTCCGAGCCATCCCAAGCCAGCGCGAGGGCCACTTCAGTGGCTCCAGCATGTTTGTCAATATTGTTGAAAGCTTCCTGGATGATGCGATAAAGCGTCAATTCGATGGTGTCGGGCAGCCGTTTCAGGCCGAGCTTGCACTCGAATTTGATTTTGATGTGGTTTTTTTCCTGAAATTCGCCGCACAAACTTCGCAGAGCCGGTGCCAAGCCGAGGGTATCCAATTCACTGGGGCGCAAATCTTCCGAGATGCGGCGAATTTCATCCAAGCCCTTTGTCAGAAGCATTTTGACGCGCTGCACCTCGTCGAAAAAGTCTGTATCTTCGGCGGAAACACGGCCTTCGATCATACCCATTCGGAAAATGACGGAAGAAAGCAATTGATTGACGCTGTCGTGCAACTCACGCGCAATGCGGCGACGCTCGGCTTCCTGAGCCTCGATAATCAACTCGGAAATATGCAAAGTTGAAGCGCTGCCTGTTGCTTTCACAGGCAATTTGGAATCGTTGGTTGAGTCGCCATTCATCATCTGTTCTATAATCCCTCAGAAGCTTCCTGACTATTGGAAGCCCTACGCAAAAATGCCGCCGAACAATTACGAGATTGACGGTAGGGGAAAACACCTGCCTGGCACCATTGGATAGAAAAGTTCTACGCTTTTCAGCGCAGAGCCGCTTGGCCAATGATGAGGAGAGTCCAATTGAAATGCGGTGTGGATGCGTGGGCGGTCCGCCTCTGAGGAGCGGGGCCGCTTCGGGCAAAAGCACCTGAGCGTACTAAGAATCGAGCGGCAAAACATTGCCGTTCGCGCCCAACTGTATTTGTAAAATACTGTGCTCATTAACCTGTTTTATGTGCACTGGAGTTGTTTTGGGGTTGAAATCCCTTCACTTCCCGCAGCCGTCCTTTGCCCAGCCCGGCTAGACAGTGCCGGGAATTGCGCCCATCGGCAACAATAAAATAATTATAGTTTAGTACGTAAAACAGCGTAGTGAACCCGAATTCGGGGGGAGCTGGTCCAAGTCCAGAAACCGTTTTCAGACGATGCTGAATCAGGGTTGAGTTTGCAGCCGGTAGAAGAGGTAGCTGTTCGAAGCGGTGGGAAGCGTGAGCTGCCATTGGCCGTTTGTGAGAGTGGGAGCATTCGTGACGCGCAGCCAGTTTATCGGCGCTTGCAGGCTGGAGGCTGCATAAAGCTGCAAGAGCCCGGCTTCCACAGGCCAATTCAAAGTGATAGCACTCGGGGTGGCTGAAACAACCAGGCGCGATTGAACCGGAACCGTGGCCAGCCCGGAGAGTTCGAAATCGAAGCCGATGTCTGGGCCGTTTGTGGCGGCCTGGTGAATTTCAGCGGCGATCAAGTTGGTGCCGGTAATGAGCAGGCTCGGGCTGAAGCCAGCGATGAGGAAGTTGGTCTTCGTGCCATCTGTAATCGAGTTGGAAGCCAGTGTGTTGGCCGAAACGGGGCCAGCAGGCAAATTATCACGCCAGATTTCAACGCCGTTCAGGTAAACGACTGCACCATCATCGCGAAGTAATCGACCGATTAAGCTTTGCACTCGATTGGCATCAGGGACGTAGAATTGCCTGCGGAAATAAGTAGTGATGAATTTGTTTAATGCATTGGAGCCGAAATTCACGATGGTGGACTCACTGCCGAAACCATACCCAAGACGGGCGGGGCCGCTCTTCCAGGAGGCATCATTAAAATTGAGGTAGCGCCAGGCCGAGCCGGGGTCGGAACCATTGTCCAGGTAACGCCAGATTGTTCCTGTGGAGGAGAGCGTCACAGCGGTGGTCAATAGATTTGAGCTGACGGTGACGTTCAGGGTCTGAGCGTCGCTCATCTGCGGGAAACCGTTATCTGTGACCCGGATGGTTACCGGGTAGGTGGCGAGCGTGCGATTTGAAGGTGAAAGCCATGTGAATAGACCAGTCGCGGGGTTAATGGTCGCGTCGGCCGGCGCACCTGAATCGAGGGAGAATGTGAGAGATTGATAGGGCAGATCAGGATCTATGGCAGTGAGTTGCAGGCTGATGGCCTTGCCAGGCAATACGGTCAGATTCGGAATGGGCGCGAGCGCCGGTGCATTATTGTTCTGGTGCGCGGTAAAATTGGCCGAACTAATAATTTGTTTAGTTTCACCCGGCG
>DASWRJ010000341.1:0-4273 GCA_036403255.1 Verrucomicrobiia bacterium | reverse complement strand
GAGAAACTCGCGGACGCTGCGTTCCAAGGAGCGGTCGTTCAAATAAACATGGGCGACCTGATGATCCGCAACTGCGAACACCCGGCTGGCACCCGCATCGAGAAGTTCCAATCCAAGTTCCTCCTTAACGACGAGCCATCCTTGCCTCCGAAACTCGCGATTCAGGTGGATCGGCAGGTCCACCGGTGTGATTCCGTATTCGGAAAGGAGTAGAATCCGAACCTGGCGTTTACCGAAAAAATCGAGCAGATCGCCGAATATGGCGTCAATGGCTTTGAGGTCGGCGTTAATGTGAGGATGATTCGGCCCAAGACGCTGCAGATTATAATCGAGATGCGGCAGATATATCAGGCTGAGGGTGGGTTGATATTTCTGCTCGATCCATTTTGCGGAATTCGCAATCCACCGCGAAGCAGCGTCCGGCTGGCCTTGCGGAGAAGCCACTCCCGCCGCCGGGCCCCAGAACGTGGCAAACGGAAATTCGCCGAGTTCGCGTTTAATTTCCGGGCGAACGGAAAAAGGCGAAGTGTATATATCAAAAATCTTTCGTCCGTCGGCGGGATAAGCAGGGCGGGGCGTAATTGAAAAATCCGCGGTGGAATACATGTTGTACCACCAAAAAAGTTTTGCGCAGGTAAACCCAGGCAGGATCTCGCGAAGCTCCTCCCAGATCTTCCGGCCGTGAACCAAATGGTTTGATTGTTTCCAAAATTGCACCTCAGCCAGCTCACGATTGTACCAGCCATTCCCGACAATTCCGTGGCCCGCTGGCGGCAAACCGGTAACATAGGTTGATTGGACCGAGCAAGTCACTGCCGGGATCACCGGTTCGATCAATGCCAGCTTGCCAGTTTGCGCAAAGGCTGAGATGTGCGGGGTCTGCGGTCCCAAATGGGACTTGCTCAGCCCGACCACATTGATCACGGCAACACGCTGCATTGAAATGTCTCCCGGTTGGAGTTTAACTTTGCAGGAGGGTAGTCTGGCCGGGGCCTGATTTGTCGAGCGGCAATTTCAGGGCGCGCTCGTTGTGGAGCTTTTGCAGTTCCTGGATCGATTCAACCACTACGTCATCATTCATTTCGTGCACTTCAAAGCCTTTGCCGATGTCTTTAAGGAGCGTAATGGTTAACTGGCCTCCGAGATGTTCGCGAAATTCTTCCAGTCCTTTCAGGATCATTAGGTCGCTTTCGGAGTCAACGTTCAGAAGTTCGTTGGCGAACAAATCGAATCCAAGTGCTTCGATGAGGTTCAAAATTCGCCGGGCACTTTCGGCATCGAGAAACCCCATGCGCCGGCTGTAAATGACATCAAGAGCGATCCCGACAGCGACTGCTTCGCCGTGGCGCATCTTATAATCCGAGAGTTGCTCGAGCTTGTGGGCCGACCAATGCCCAAAATCAAGCGGACGCGCTGAACCCATCTCGAAAGGATCACCGGAAGTAGCGATATGATTCACGTGGAGCTCGGCACAGCGATAAATTAATTGTTCCATTGGTTCGCGTGCGAACGTCCTCAGGCGCGGCGCTTCGTGCTCGATCCATTCGAAAAACTCGCGGTCCCGGATCAAGGCCACTTTCACGGCTTCAATATACCCAGAGCGTTTGTCGCGCGCTGGCAGTGAGGAAAGCATTTCAAAATCGTTGATAATGGCGAACGGCACGGCGAACGCGCCGATGAAGTTCTTTTTACCAAATGCGTTGATGCCATTTTTTACACCGACGCCCGAATCATTCTGGCTCAGCGTAGTGGTTGGAATGCGAATATGACGTACACCACGATGGGCCGTCGCTGCCGCCAATCCGACCAAATCGAGCAAAGCGCCGCCGCCAACGGCGATAACGTAGGAGTGCCGATCGATGTGATACCGATCAATATTGGATTGAATATCTGAGACGTGGAAATAAGAGTTTTTGACGCGTTCGCCCCCTTCCAAAATAATGGGCGGGCACACCAGTGTATGCCCAAAAGCGGTAAAATACGTTTCCACTTTCCGAGCCAGGTCTGGCTGGGCTTTATGGAGAGATTCATCCATCACCACAAGCGCTCGCGCCCCCGGTTTACCCTCGCCATTGAGCAGAACCTCTTTGAGCAGAGGGTTTGTCAGTCCAAATACTTCGCGGGTAAAAAAGACCCGCTGTTTAAAAGTGAGCTGAATGGTGCGTTCGATTAATGACATGAGCGCTTTCGAGAGATTGGACGGGGCTGGACCAGCGCAAATTTAATTTAAATGGCCTTTTGTCCGCGCTCTTCAGTGCGAATCCGCACCACGTCTTCAAGAGTGGAAATAAAGATTTTACCATCACCAATCTTGCCGGTTTTCGCCGCTTTCATAATGGCCTGGACAGCGCGATCCGCGTCCGCCTCGGCAACCACCACTTCAAGCTTTAGCTTCGGTAAAAAATCGATGGTGTATTCGCTTCCGCGATAAATTTCCGTGTGCCCCTTTTGTCGGCCAAAACCTTTGACTTCGCTGACAGTCATCCCCGAGAGCCCGACATCTTCCAGGGCATCCTTAACCTCGGCGAGTTTGAAAGGTTTTATGATTGCTTCGATTTTTTTCATATTTACAAATGGCGGCTCTAAGTTTTCCTCAGGCTAATATTGCCTAATGTTGACCGTTCCACGCGCTCGCGCAAGCGCAAGAAAGCGAAATTAAATTAGGACATCGCCAAAAGAAGGTTGTTGTCGCCAATCCTCCAGTTCCGTACAAGAAAGACTTTTGCGCAATGGACTCACTTTGGCTTTATCCAATCTTGTTTGGTGTGGGCACGGCGGCTGGCTTTGTCGATTCCATTGCCGGCGGCGGCGGCGTGCTGACGATTCCGGTGCTGCTCAGTGTGCTGCCGATGCCCGCGCCAGATGTGTTGGGCACCAATAAACTGCAAGCAACCTTTGGCTCGGCCAGCGCCACATGGCACTATCGAGACGCTGGCCTTGTGCAGTTTAGGGAATGCTGGGCCGGTATTGCATGGACGGCCCTCGGTGCTTTGGGCGGTACGCTGCTGGTGGCGAACATAAGTTCGGAGTTGCTGCGGAAACTAATTCCGTGGCTACTGATTGGAATTGCGGTTTACACATTAGTGCGGCCCAGCATTGGCTCGCTGGATGCCAAACCCGTGCTGAAGCCGAACATTTTTTATCTGCTGTTTGGATTGGGCATTGGCTTTTACGACGGTTTTTTTGGACCGGGGACGGGCTCCTTTTGGGCCATGGCTTACGTGCTTTGTTTGGGTTATAACCTGACCAAAGCAACTGCCCATACCAAGGTGATGAATTTTACGAGCAACGTTGTTTCATTTGCGGTTTTTGCGGCGGGAAATCATGTCTTGTATCCGGCCGGAGTGGTGATGGGAATGGGGCAGTTAATAGGCGCGCGCGTTGGTTCAAAGATGGTCATCAAAAAAGGCGCCGAATTCATCAGGCCCATATTCGTGACCGCTGCGCTTGTGATTACGGGAAAGCTAATCTACCAAAATTATTTCAGAAATAATTAAGGAAGCAGCTTCAAACACATTAGCTCCCGATTGTCTCGCAGGAAGAGTTGGCCCTTGGCGTAAGCAGGATAGCACCAGTTGAATCCGCAGACTTGTGCCCGGCTATGTTCCTGAAAATCCTTGGGGTCAGCGGCGATGAGCAGCAATTGGCCGCCATCAGTGAGCGTGAGAATATTCTTGCCCATCACGATCATTGAAGCCCATGCCTTCCCGGCAGCGGAGGTGAAATATCCTTCCTTTGACCAGGCGAGCTTGCCCGCAACCGTGTCGATGCACACGAGGTTTTTGCTTGGCCCGACTCCGTAAAGATACTCGCCCACAGCGACAGGGCTGGCAAAATTGAAGGCCGCATCTTTTAATGTCCATTCCTGTACTACGCTATAGCCTTCGTTCGCTTTAGAAATTCGCGCGCGCACTAGAGCAAATTCATGCGAAGCGACGTAAACCGAATCGCCAATGACCACCGGCGTGGTGATGTGACGCGCCAAACTTGTCTTGAGTGGCAGACGCCAAAGTAAATGCCCATCCGTAAGATCAAGCCCGAGCAGCGCGCTCGCCATGAAGGCGACGATTTGGCGTGTCCCGTTAATTTCGCTCACGACCGGTGGAGAGTAAGCGGCAATTTCCTCTTGAGATTTCCAAAGCACATGGCCGGTTTTTTTGTTGAAACAAACGACACCCGCTCGATTCGTGCCGCCCACAAGCGCAATAAGTTTTTCCCCCTCAATTACGGGAGACCCGTCATTGCCATGTCGAGTTGCACCCTGCGCCTGGCC
>DASWRJ010000340.1:0-5874 GCA_036403255.1 Verrucomicrobiia bacterium | reverse complement strand
CTGTCAGAACAGTAAACGTGATTGGCGCAGGAAACTTCGCACGGACTATGTTGCTGCCTCACCTGAAGGGGCAGATTAACTTTGGAATCGTGGCGAACCAAACGCCACTCAGTGCCAACCATACGAAGACCAAGTTTGGCTTTGCTCAAGCTGCTACGAATTATAATGAAGCGTTGAATTCGGAAACACCGGCGGCGGTCTTAATTGCGACCCGCCATAACTTGCATGCGCCACTCGTAAAATTGGCGCTCGCAAAGAATCATCAAGTTTTTGTGGAAAAGCCTCTTTGCCTCACGCGTGAAGAATTAGCTGAGCTGGACGACGCCAATTCAAAAAGTCACGGCAGCGTGATGGTCGGTTTTAATCGCCGATTTGCACCCGCAACCCTGGAGATCAAAAAGAAACTTGCCAAGGTTCCTGGGCCCAAATCCGCTGTGTATTGCGTGTTTGCCGGCAAGCTTGATCCTCAACATTGGTATGCCAATTACACGGAAAGCGGTGGACGGATCGTTGGTGAGGCTTGTCATTTTTTGGATTATTTTTGTTTTCTTTTTGAATCAAAACCAACGCGGGTCTTCGCTCAGACGACCTGGGCGCCCGCTGGTCCAACTCCATTCCCGGACAGCATTGCGGCTCAAGTCGAATTCGAAGATGGTTCTTGCGGGCAGCTCATCTATTCTGCTGAAGGCGATTGGAGTTATCCGAAAGAACGTTGCACCATTTATGCGAGCGGCGTGATCGTGGAGTTGGAAAATTTTCAAAAACTCTCCATCCATTCCGGCCGCAAGAAAAAGGACATGGCATTTTCTTCCAAAGGGCATGCCGAGGAGATGAAAGCATGGCTTACCTATTTACAGGGCCAGGGGCCACACCCCTTGCCGTACGACCAAAGCCGCCAAAGCATGTTGTTGACCTTTGCAGTTCTGGAATCGATTCAGAAGGGAGCGGCCGTAAGTCTTTCATGAAAGTTCTGATGTTTCTGCACTTAACAGTCAAGAAGGTGAAACATCCGTTCATCTATGCCATCGCTTAGGTGGTATTGGAATCGCCTCAGGTGCATGGGCCCAGCTGAACTGGGAGGGCATGCACGAAAGAAAATCCGGCAAGCGACTGAACACATCCTCAGTCCAAATTTTGAGGCGATCTCTTTTGCCAGGAGTAGAGGTTATCCCGTTCTGCCAAGCCGTGAAGCTGCTTCAGAACAGTTAAGAAACGATTTGCGAGCGGAGGCAATTTCAATTTCAAAAGGAAATTGGCATTTTTTTGGCAAGCATGTGCTTGGTGTCGATGATCCGCCTCTCTGGCATAAGGATTATTTGGCACGAATTGAGGTCCCGGAAACTAAACCTGGTTTTCAATTGAATCATCGCGAATTGCCACGCAGCGCCGACATAAAATTTATCTGGGAATTGAGCCGCTGGTATGAACTGTGCCGATTGGCCCAGGCAGCTTGGCTTCTGCAAGAGACGGGCTATGCGGAAAAGTGTCTTTCCTGGCTGGAAAGTTGGTGCGAGCACAATCGTCCCTTCCGCGGATGGAATTGGACGAGCGCTCTGGAGTCTGCAATGCGGCTAATCCAGTTCACCTGGATCGATTCGCTGCTCTTTAATTTGGGAGTCGAATGGAATGGCCACGAAAGATTGACCAACTTGCGCCAGAAAATCCTGGCGCCCCATGCCCGGTTCACCTGGCGCTATCGTTCCTTCGGTTCGTCAGCTAACAACCATTTACTAGGTGAATTGGCTGGATTGATTGTCGCTTCTGCTCGTTGGCCGCAACTCAGTCGCTGGTGTCCGGATTTGACAAAATTGCGCCAGCTTTGGCAAAAGGAAGTACTGGCCCAATTTGCTCCAGATGGAGGCAACCGCGAGCAGGCCCTGAATTATCAACTCTTCTCCTGGGAACTTTGCTGGCACGCTAAACTCGCTCTGGAATCGGCGAAGGAGGAAATCGATTCGAAAGTAAGTGAACGCCTCGAAACAGCCGCCGATTTTTACGCGGCGCTTCAAATGGAACATGAGCATTGGGATTACGGCGATTCAGACGACGCGTTTGTTGTGCCCTTGTTCTTACAACAGAATGACGCCGCGAATGAATGGCGGCAATGGATCACAAACTCGGCTCAAAGGCCCGCATTGAACTTCTGGCTGGGTAAACGCGGAAGCGAAGTGAGAAACAAAGCGTTAGAAAACGGCTGGCATCAATATGCGAAGTCCGGCTACTTGATCTACCGTTCGGAAGATTGGTTTCTCCGGTGGGACCTTTCGCCCTTGGGTTACCTGGCTCCCGCGTCACATGGCCATTTGGACTTTTTGCATTTATCACTTTGGTTTGAAGGAAAGGCCATTTTGGTTGACCCCGGAACTGGGGCATATTTCGGAGATTTACAAGTCCGAAACCATCTCGCGTCCGCACCAGTTCATAACGGCCCTTGCCCTGCCATCGCGCTCCTTCCAGAACGTCGAGGCCCTTTTCTCTGGTCGCACCATCATCCCAGGCCTTTGCTGAACCAGCTCTCGCAAGACCCAGTGAGTTATGCCGCCGAACTTGAGCTTGGTTCAAATAAAGTGAAGCGCAGTTTAACCCACCTTCCCACGCAGAACGGATGGCTCATTGAAGATTCTCTCACCGGAACCGCCACTGGGTTTACCGTTCTGTGGCAATTTGCTCCCGAAGCTCAAGTTGTCGTTTTAGCCAAACGCGAATTCCTGGTTACCCGAGACAAGGTTCAGGTGCGCCTCGTAGTGGACCAAAATTGGGATAAAATTGAGGTGTTGCAACCACAAGAAAAAAACATCGGGAAAGGGACAACAATTCCTGAAGGAACTGTTTCTCCATATTTTCGAAAAATAGTCCAGGCTCCGGCATTGAAACTCACAGCCGCAACCGATAGACCTTGCGTTTTCAGGACTACGTTTTTAGGGTGTAAATCTGGATGAAAATCAGTGTTTTTGGACTGGGGTATGTGGGTGCAGTTACTGCCGGATGTTTATCCCGGCGTGGGCACGAGATTATTGGAGTGGACGTCCAGCCAAAAAAGGTCGAGGCATTTAACCGTGGAGAGCCTCCCATCATTGAACCAGGCTTGGAAGAACTCTTCCGGCACGCTAAAGCCAAAGGATTGCTCAGGGCCACGGTCAACAGCGAAGAGGCCATCCAACAGAGTGAAGTTTCCATCATTTGTGTCGGCACGCCCACATCCGAGTCGGGCGCCTTGGATTTGACGTATGTCCGAGAAGTCGTTGGCCAAATTGCAAAAATTCTAAAAAGGACTTCGAAGAAGCACGCGATGCTTTTCCGCAGCACCATGATGCCAGGGGCCACTGCTCAAATAGCTAATGAATTTCTGCTGGACCTGGAGGAGAACGGGCAAGTGGAAATCATTTGCTATCCTGAGTTTTTGCGGGAGGGCACAGCCGTTGACGATTTCGAGAATCCATCGCTCGTTGTGGTGGGCACGCGCGAGGGTCAGCCTCCTTCAGCGCATCTGCTCCCCCTTATCGGTGAAAAGGCTAGTGTGCTCCCTTTGAAAGCGGCTGAAATGGTGAAACATACGAGCAATGCGTTTCACGCCACGAAAGTCACCTTTGCCAATGAATTGGGACGCTTAATGAAAGCCATGGAAATCGATGCCCAGGCGGTCATGGCTTTGCTCTGCCAGGACACAAAATTGAACCTTTCGGCTTACTACATGAAGCCAGGAAATCCTTTCGGTGGCTCTTGCCTGCCGAAAGATGTGCGTGCTCTTTGTCATGAAGGTCGCGACCATGGTTTGAGCCTGCCATTATTGGAAAACCTCCTGCCCAGCAATCGAATTCATTTCCAAACCTTGCTCGATCTCATCTTAAGGCTCGAATCTGCCGATGTCACTATCCTGGGGCTCTCGTTTAAGCAAAACACGGATGATCTTCGCGAGAGCGCCATGGTGGAAATCGCGCAGGAACTTTGGCGCAAAAATTATAACCTGAAGATTTTTGATACCGCGTTGAATTTGGCAGGATTAATTGGGACCAATAAACGCGAAATCGATATTAAAATGCCGCATCTGGCTTCATTGCTAAAAACAGATTTGTCGGCTGCGATTGGCCCGAAAGGCTTGATTGTAGCCGCACAAAAGTGCGTCTCCTTTTCTGAAATCGCAAAAGTTGTCACACCTCAACATATCATCCTCGATGTGAATGGCTGGCGCGAGCTTCGCCAACTCCCTTCGCGGTATGAAGGTTTTTGCTGGTGAGAAGCTGGAATTGAAATGCCACCTGAAAAGCCGTGCACCCTCATTCTGGTTGAAAATCTGCCCGTGCCTTTGGACCGCCGGGTATGGCAAGAGTCTTGCGCCCTGCGTGACGCAGGTTATGAAGTAATTGTTATTTGCCCGAAAATGCGGGGCTTTACGCAGCCGGAAGAATATTTGGACGGAATTCAGATTTATCGCCACTGGATTTCACAAGAAGCCGGGGCCATGCTCTCCTTTTTTGGAGAATATTTATCCGCTCTCTGGGGTGAGTTTTGGCTCGCCTGGAAAGCCTGGCGCAAACATCGCTTTAAAATTATTCACATCTGTAATCCCCCCGATTTGCTTTTTCTGGTGGCCCTTCCGTTCAAAGCGCTGGGTGTCAAGGTCATCTATGATGTCCATGACCTCGTCCCCGAAATGTTCGAAGCCAAATTCAATCGGCGTGGTTTATTATATTGGGTCTTGCGCTGCGCCGAGCGCCTGACGTACGCGACCGCCGACGTAGTTCTCGCAACCAACGAATCGGTCAAACAAATTGCCATTCAACGCGGTCGAAAGTCTGCCGATAAAATTTTTGTCGTCAGGACTGCACCGAAGCTGGTCTCAAATACCTGGCAACCTAACGAAGCCCTCAAAAAAGGGCGGCGTTATTTGGTGGGTTATGTCGGCGTAATGGGCAATGCAGACGGAGTCGATTATTTAATCCGAGCTGCCGATTTCCTCGTTCACAAAAAAGGCAGAAAAGACGTGCAGTTTCTCCTCATGGGCACAGGCCCTGAGTTCGAACACTTAATCAAGTTGCAGAAGGAGTTGAAACTGGAAAATTACATCGATTTGCCTGGACGAGTATCCAACGAGTTCCTCTTTACTGCTCTCACCACAATGGATGCCGGAGTTTCTTGCGACCCCAAAAATTCCTATAACGACCATTGCACGATGAATAAGGTCCTTGAGTACATGGCGTTCGGTAAAGCACAGGTCATGTTTGATCTAAAAGAAGGCCGCGCCTCTGCAGCCGATGCAGCTTTGTACGTAAATGAGAATAGTCCCATGAGATTAGCTGAAGCCTTAGATGCTCTTTTAGACGATCCAGCAGCCCGGCAACAAATGGGGAAAAAAGGGTTTGACCGTCTCAACAAAATATTGAACTGGGAAACTTCAGCGCAAACTTTGCTAAGTGCTTATCAATCAGCACTCGGCATAAAAAGGCCGAGCGGAAAAAATTGAACGAAAACAGCCCAAAAGCATCAGAGGATTAGCACCAATGCCAGAAGAAAACCTTGAGAACTTGAGTCCATTTCGGCGATTCCAAAGTGAATTCGCTTATTTTTGCTCTCGATTTCCAGCAAAGGGCCTCTTTTTGACACTTCTGGCCTGTTGGATCGGGCTTTTTGTATTTCTAGGCAACTCGACTTTAGGATACGTAAATAGCGCTTCCGTGTTCGGGTGGTTGGATTGGGTGCTTTGGCTCCCCAATACTGAAGAAACCTACATTGCGTTTATTCTGCCTATTGTCCTCGCTCTTTTCTGGTGGAAGCGAGAACAACTCATCAACGTTCCAAAGCGCCATTGGTGGCCATCTCTATTAATTATTCTGACAGGATTGGCCTTCCACATAATTGGTTTCTCCGCGTTCCAGG
>DASWRJ010000339.1:0-6291 GCA_036403255.1 Verrucomicrobiia bacterium | reverse complement strand
TTTGCAATTCATTAAATTGAGTTGCAACCCAGAAATAGGAAAAGAACAGGATCATTAAACCATACAGCACCAAATAAAGCACTGCGCCCTCTTGCAGGGTTTTAGCGACATCCTGCAAAAACCTGAGATGCAAACGATCTCCAAGCGTTTGAACGATCCGCTGCGGAAACATTAAAATCGCTTGTGCAAAAATCACCGGCATGACGCCCGCGAAATTTACACGCAGAGGCATAAAGGACGTTTGCCCAGCATAAATTTTTCTGCCAACCGCGCGTTGAGCGTATTGCACCGGGATTTTGCGTTGTGCCTGGGTAATCGCAATTACGGCCGCAATGACCATCAAGAGCAAACCGATCATCAGGACGCCGTAAAACAATCCTTCCGCACCTTTATAGCGGCTTTCCGCGCGGAAAAACATGTCATACAAGGACTGAATCGCCTGTGGGATTCGGGCTAAAATGCCAATAGTAATGACGAGGGAAATGCCGTTGCCAATGCCGCGCTCGGTAATCTGTTCACCAAGCCACATCAGGAGCATGGTCCCGGTCGTGAGAATTACGACTGTTTGGATTCGATACCACCAAATGGCATCATAAAGCACAAGGCGATCGGTGAATCCCGCAAAGATATCTCCGGCATGCTCCCAGCCAATCGCCATGACGGTGCCCTGTCCCAGACAGAGCAGCATTGTTAAATAACGGCCATATTGCACGAGTTTCGAGCGGCCACCTTCTTCGCGGGCCAATTTGCTCAACTGGGGAACAACTGCCGTAAGCAACTGGATAATGATAGTCGCGCTGATATAAGGCATGATGCCAAGAGCACCAACCGCACAACGCTCCAAAGCACCACCAGTGAACATGCTATACATCCCGAGCAAGCTGCCGGCGTTGCTTTTGCTGGCGCTTTTGCTTAAGTACTCTGCCAAAGCTGCGCCATCCAAACCCGGAATCGGGATCATGGCGGCAACTCGACAAATTCCGAGCACGATCAGCGTAAAAATAATACGCGATTTAAGCTCCGGTATTTTGAAGCAATTGGTAAAAGTATTGGCAATAGCTGCAATCATGTTCGGATATGATTACTTTTGAGGAGCTGGGGCTGGTTTCCGATTGATGATTTCACAAGCGCCGCCTTTGCCTTCTATTTTAGTTTTGGCTGTGGCACTAAACGCGTGCGCGCTGACGGTCAATTTTTTGGTCAGCTCACCGTCTCCAAGAATTTTAATTCCCGCAGCTTTTCCGTTGGCCAAGCCGGCTGCCTGGAGCGCGGCCATGTCGACGCGTGTTCCATCTGGAAAGCGATTGAGGGATTCCAGGTTTACGGGGTTATAGCGGATCGTATGCCGTGCGTTGTTAAAGCCGCGCTTGGGAATACGGCGAATCAGGGGCATCTGGCCACCTTCAAAGCCAATACGAATTGAGCTGCCAGAGCGCGCAGTTTGGCCTTTGCCACCCCGGCCACTGGTTTTGCCGTGACCGCTGGATTCACCCTGGCCAAGGCGCTTGCGGCGGTGCCGTGCGCCCGGACGCGGTTTAAGATCATGTAATCGCATAAAAAATGTCAGTTATATTGTAATAGTAGTCGATTCTCCAGGCGCAGGAGGGGCTGGCGGCTCGATGGCCTTTTCCGGCATCTTTATTTGCAAACCGCGGCTGCGATAAATATCTTCACGCAAGCGGAGCTGGCGAAGACCATGTAGAGTCGCTTTGACGACGTTAGCTGGATTTTTTGAGCCCAGCGATTTACTGAGCACATCTTTGATACCAACCGACTCAAGAACCGCGCGCACAGTCTTGCCGGCAATCACGCCAGTTCCAGGAGACGCGGGACGCAGCAGAATATGCGCGCCGCAATAGCGCGAGATGATTTCGTGAGGAATGGTGCCTTCCTTCAGGGAAATAGTCACCATCTGGTTTTTCGCAACTTCGCCGCCCTTGCGGATGGCATCAGCCACTTCCCCAGCTTTGCCAAGGCCAACGCCCACTCGACCATGTTTGTCGCCGACGACCACGAGAGCGCTGAAACTAAAGCGCCGGCCGCCCTTGACTACTTTGGCGGAGCGATTAATGAAAACAACTTTTTCAGAAAGCTCTTTGCCAGCCTCGCCTTGCCCGAAAAAATCTGTTCCGCCTTCGGTGTTCGGGCGGCGCCGGCCCGGGCGAAACGCCCCGCGGCCTCTGTTGTCATTTCCACCGGGTCTATTTAATTCTGCCACAATAGTATTTCTCCTGGTTATTAAAATTGAAGGCCGGCTTCGCGCGCGGCATCGGCCAAGGCTTTAACTTTGCCATGATACCGAGAGCCGTTGCGATCAAAGACAACCTGCTTGATGCCTTTGCTGAGCGCGGCTTGGGCGGCCACCGCGCCAATGCGCTTGGCACTTGTCACATTCGCCCCCAGCTTGTCTTTGTCCGTCAGAGATTTCGCCACGGTCGAGGCGGACGCCAGCGTTGCACCCTTGAAATCGTCCACGAACTGGACGTAAATATTTTCGTTGCTGAACCGCACGCTCATGCGGGGACGCGCCTGCGTGCCGGAGATTTTGTTCCGAATCCGATAGCGCCGCAACTGCCGTAACTGTTGTTTTTTCTGAATTTGCATTGTGTTCAGTCCACGGGTTTGGCCGTGGGCATTTAATGTTAAAATTATTGGACCGTCTTGCCTTCCTTGCGCTTGACGTGCTCGTCCGAGTAACGAACACCTTTACCCTTGTAAGGTTCTGGCGGATAATAAGAACGGATTTCGGCGGCCACCTGGCCTACCACCTGTTTATCCGGCCCTTCAATCGTCAATTTTGTATTTTCCTCGACCGTAACTTTGATCTGGTCGGGTATGGGGTAATTGATCGGGTGCGAATAGCCGAGGCTCAAATTGACAGCCTTGCCCTGCACGGCCGCCTTAAAACCGACCCCTTGAATTTCCAGCCGTTTGACAAAACCTTCACTGACGCCGCGCACCATGTTATTCAGAATGGAACGGGAGAGCCCATGCAATGCCCTGGCCTCAGCGTCCTCTCCAGTACGGCTGACCAATACAGTCGTGCCCTGCACTTTTGCGGATGTCCGCGCAGGCAAATCAAAGTTCAGCTTGCCTTTCGGGCCTTCGACTGAAACTTTCTGGCCCTTCACATCGACCTTCACCTTTTCAGGTATGGTCACAGGTTGTTTGCCTATTCTCGACATAACGGATTCCTATTTTTTTACCAAAGATAACAGAGCAACTCACCGCCAATATTGTTCTTGCGGGCTTGAGTGCCGGTCATCAGCCCCTGCGAAGTGGAAACAATGGCAACGCCCAGCCCTCCGCGGACGCGGGGAATTTTGTCAGCAGCCACATAGCGACGCAGACCGGGCTTGCTCACTCGGCGCAAGCCCTCAATAACGCCACGGCGGCCTTCATATTTTAGTTTAAGCTTGATGCTCTTCATTGGCTTGCCTTCCACGGCATAATCAATGATATACCCTTCACGCTTTAAAATGACGGCGATGCTTTCCTTCATTTTGGAGTGAGGCATTTCGAGCGACGGCAGCAGCGCCCGATGGGCGTTGCGGATTCGCGTGAGCATGTCTGAAATTGGGTCTGTCATAAATCTTACCAACTAGCTTTTGTGATACCGGGAATCAAACCATTTAGCGCGGCCTCGCGGAATGTTAGGCGTGAGCAGGCAAACTTGCGCAGATACCCATGGCGCCGGCCGCTCATCGAGCAGCGGTTGACCACACGCACGGGGCTGGCGTTCTTCGGCAGATTTGCCAGGCCGGCATAGTCTTTCTTCGCTTTGAGCTCAGCACGCAAAGCGGCGTATTTCTTCACCGCATTCGCTTTCTTTTTGTTTCGTTCCAACCAAGCTGTCTTTGCCATAAATAATTATTTTGATTCCGCAAACGGCATGCCCATCATCTTCAATAATTCCAATGCCTCTTCATCCGACTCAGACGAGGTCACGATAGTCACATCCATTCCCTGCTGCCGCTTAATTTTGTCGAGTTCAATCTCAGGGAAGACGGTCTGGTCCGCAATGCCCAAAGAGTAATTTCCGCGGCCATCAAATGAGCGCGGTGAAATCCCGCGAAAATCGCGAATTCGGGGCAGGGCGGTTGCCACCAGCCGGTCAAAGAATTCATACATGGCCTCGCGGCGTAACGTGACCCGGCAGCCAATCGGCATGCCCTCGCGCAATTTGAAATTGGCGATGCTCTTGCGCGATTTGCTGATTACAGGCTTGCGGCCGGTAATCATCGAGAGGTCCTTGGCGGCGTCATCGATTGCGCCTTTTTCCAATGAAGCGCTTACGCCCATGTTCACGACGATCTTTTCCAATCGCGGGACCTGATGGACGTTCTTGTACTTCCGCTTTTCCATCAAAGCGGGTTTCACTTCGCTAACGTACTTTTCGTATAGTCTGGATTTCATTTCGCTTTTTTCCGGATTTTGCCGGAGCGTTACTTTAATTTATGGTCACTGCAAATTTTCATGAAGCCTGGGCCGGAGCAGATTCGGGCTGTGGGGTGACGCCCCGTTTGGCGGCGCGGGCATCGAACCGCTCGGCCCGCATCACATTCGAAATGTGAATAGTGCCTTCGCGCTCAATGACTCCCCCTTCAGGCCGATTTTGATTGGTGCGGCCTTTGGTGTGGCGCTTAATCATTTTGGCACCTTCCACAATGACACGATTTTTGTCGCGCAAGACCTGGATAATGCGTCCACGCTTTCCTTTTTCCGTGCCGGAAATCACGACAACTTCGTCGCCTTTTTTAATATTAAGTTTCTGCATACCTAAATGACCTCTGGGGCCAGGGAAATAATCTTCATAAACCTCAAGTCACGCAGTTCGCGCGCCACTGGCCCAAAAATGCGCGTGCCCTTCGGATTTTGCTCTTTGTCAATGATGACAATCGCGTTTGAATCAAAGCGGAGATATGAGCCGTCGTTGCGGCGAATCGGTTGCCTGGTCCGCACGACCACTGCATCCACCACCTCGCCTTTTTTGACAGAACCATCGGGCGCGGCTTCTTTGATGTGCGCCTTGATTATGTCGCCCACTCGGGCATAGCGCTGGTTGCGGCCTATAACGCCAATGGCAGCGGCGCGCTTGGCGCCGGTGTTATCGGCCACATCGAGTATTGAGCGGATTTGCAGCATAAAAACGTTCTTTCGATCTATCCAGCCACGGGAGCCACATCAGTATTGCGCTCCACCACTTCAACCAAACGCCAGCGTTTGGTCTTTGAGAGCGGACGAGTCTCTTCAATCCGCACGCGATCGCCCGGCTTGGCCTCGCCTTTTTCATCGTGGGCGTAGAATTTCTTATACTGCGTCACCACTTTCTTGAATTCGGGATGCGGGAAGCGGCGTTCCACACGCACGACGATGGTCTTGGCCATCTTACTGGAGAGCACTTCTCCAACGCGCTCTTTGCGATTTCCACGATCGGTCTGATTGGTTTCTGGCATATAAATTTATTAAGCGGCTTGCTTGGTGCGCAGCATCGAAATTTTGGTTTCCACGCGCGCGATGTCGCGACGGAGCACGCGTAAGCGGGCCGGCTTTTCCAATTGGCTGCTCGCCTGCTGCAGCCGCAGATTAAAAATCTCCTGGCGCAAGTCCCGGCTCTTAGCCGCCAACTCGTTCACCGTCATGTCTTTCAATTCCGACATTTTCATAAATCAAATTCCTATCTGCCCATCCGATGGCGCGAGATGAAGCGCGTCCTAATCGGAAGCTTGGTTGCCGCCAACCGCAGGGATTCGCGGGCGACTGCTTCGGTGACTCCATCCACTTCGAATAGCACGTTGGCAGGTTTAATCACTGCGACCCATGATTCGAGCGGGCCTTTGCCTTTGCCCATGCGTGTTTCGAGGGGCTTTTTGGTATAGGATTTCTGTGGGAAAATCCGAATCCACACTTTGCCGCGGCGCTTCATGAAACGTGTCACGGCCACGCGCGCAGCTTCAATCTGCTTTGTATCAAGCCAGCAGCGTTCTAAGGACTGCAGGCCGTACTCGCCAAACGCGACGGTCGCGCCGCGCGTTGCCATCCCGGCGCGGTTGCCACGGTGCATTTTGCGGTACTTCACTCTTGCGGGCATCAATGGCATATTAAAATCTCCAAAATTTTGTGTTTAAGCTGCCGCGGATGCGGGTGCGGGCGCCGGGGCAATCGGTTCGACGGGTTGCGGTTTTTCACCTTTGGTTTCACCCTTGCAAATCCAGCACTTAATGCCGAGCTTGCCATAAACAGTGTTTGCTTCCGCAAAACCGTAATCAATGTTCGCGCGCAAGGTGTGCA
>DASWRJ010000338.1:0-11268 GCA_036403255.1 Verrucomicrobiia bacterium | reverse complement strand
GTCACGCCGTTAGTTTCAGCCCATGGGCCACCCGCAAAGATTATTCACCAGTACACTCTGCCGCCCTATAGCCTTGTCAACTTCGGCTACAGCCCCGCAGAATTGGCCGTCGCCCAAACGAACGGTTTAACTACGACCGATCATCCCGCTATTGGCTCGGGTCTGCAATGGCTCGCTGATAACTTTTACCTATCGATCACCGACCGCGGTCCGAACGCCGATCGAGCCGACGGAAATAAGGCCTTTCCGTTGCCTCAATTCACTCCTACCATCATGCTGTTTAAGGCAGTGCACGATCAAATCGTCCCCTTGAGCGTGCTGCCGATCCTCAACGATCTCGGCCAGGGTGTGACTGGCATTCCCAATGGGCCTTCTGACGATAGTGTGCCTTACCTCACAGTGGCTTCCACCACACCATTGCCATTTAACCCGGATGGAATGGACATTGAAGATGTTCACACACTGCCGGGCGGGGGCTTCATCCTGGTGGAGGAATACGGGCCTTCAATCGTCATCGTCAGCCCCACCGGGAATGTGCTCAAACGTTACACCCCGGTCGGTAAAACACTCGCGGGCGCCAACTATTCGGTTGATGACATTCTCCCCGCCGTTTTCAAGCAGCGCCGTGCCAACCGCGGCTTTGAGGGCATTGCAGTCTCAGATGATGGCCAGACTGCCTACACGCTCACCCAAAGTCCTATGGGTTCGACTGGCGCAACCAGTCCGTACAAGGACTCCCGACTCGTGCGAATTCTCCGCATGGATATTAGCGATCCCCTTAACCTGCGCGTGACCGGTCAATTCGTCATGCTCAACGAACCCCTGGCGGGCTTCCCTGTTGGCACCGTGCCCAAGGATATGAAAATTAGCGCGGCTGCCTGGATTTCGCAGGACAAGCTGTTGATCACTGAGTGGGGAGACAAATTGGGCGGGGCTAAATTGGTGGTCGTCGATTTGACTGCAGCCACTGACGTGAATGGCCTCTCTTCAGCCACCGCAGTACCGCTCATCTTGGAAAATGTGAACACCGACCTCTCCGCCCTCGGCATTACTCCAGCCGTTACCACGGTGGCACTCGACGTGATCAGCGAATTCCCGACCATTAAAGATTTCAAATTCGAGGGCCTCTCGATTTTGAACGATAACGAGGTTGCCATCAGCATTGATAACGACTTTGGCATCGGCCAGACGCCTAATGCTGAAACCAGGCTCTACAACATCCGGTTGACCGCGCCGCTGCGATAAAACCTAAGGAGGACGGCCCATCTGGCTTTACTCCCTTGCACATACAATCCCTTTGCAGCATTCGCTGCAAAGGGCGTCTCCCCCGATCGCCGCGGGTTTGCTGCTTTCAAAATTCTTGCCGCTTTAAGAAAGCTTCCCTCCAGCACCTGTCGCAATCTGGCCCGCGACACCGGCAGCCATCGATTTAAGCCAAAACTCAAGACTGCTGCTGGCCCACGTTTCAAATTACGAATGCTCCTGGTTATTAGCTGCAGCTCGGAGTTAGTAGAGATTTTCTCTAAAACGCCTCTTTCACCAGGTTCTCCTGTAGTGCCTATTTTTTCTGTACGTTCTATTTCTCCAGGTTCACCTATTTCACCAGGTACGCCAGGCTCACCAGACAACTTCTTCCGTTTGTGCTAAATCTCCTCACGTAAGCGGGAGCTATATTCCCGCAGGTCGGAAGCAGATTGTTCGTCTGCTGTGACGCGGATGACCAATCCGCAGTCCAGCAGATGTGGTCTTTTCAACGGACCACGAACCAAATCGATCTTTGACATACATCTCCCGATGTTTCGGGGGAGATCATCTTTGAGTTCCAGAGAGCGCGCCGTGTGCTCGGCAAAGCACAGGGCCTGCTGCCGATGGTGGTCGGTAGTCTCTTGAGCGAACTCAATCTCGGGAAATGCTTTAGCCAAAGCGCCCGCACAACCTGACGCCTCGTCCGGTTCGCTGTGTCGCTTGCGTGCGGCTTTAGTGTTAGAACCCACACGTATCTATGTGGGAACCAGCGACACGCTGGACTAGTTTCGTGGTCCTTGATAGCCGGCAACCTTGGAAGGTTGCCCCGACTCTGTTCGGGGATGCCAGGCCGCCCAAGCCCTGGACTGCGACTGTTACCTGGGATTTTTTGGAAATGGGGAGCGCAGGCGCTTCGCCTGCCGAGTTCGGCGCATTCCCGAATTCACTGCTGCACATGGCTGGACAAGCCTGGAAAAGCCTGCGAAACGCTGCACAAGAGCAGCCTTTGCAGATACCTCGGTTTCGTCCGATCTGTCCGAAGTGTGTGATGGTCGCTGGAGCCTAAACTGGTCAAAGATAGAAGTTCGGTTTTGAAGGATATGAAGGCTCGGTTAAGGCCTTTTAAGCCAAATCAAGCCTCTGGAAAAATCGCAAAAATTCCCTTAAATAAAGGCAAAAATTAACACTCGGCTGCGCCGGACCTTACACCCGGGAATTCGCACTCCGTCAAAGCTAGTCAAACCTGGTCAAAGCTGGTCAAAGCTGGTCAAAGCTGGTCAAAGTTAAAAATGGTTGCGCCTCCAGCTTTGACACCTTTCCATGATACAAAGCGCGGCCCGGCGTCAGGAGCCCAAGATTTACATCCGCAATCCAAAAGTCCAATGGTGCCGGAGGCCTTCGTACAAGCTGATTCAAGCTGATACAACCTAAAATCGCTAACCCCAAAGCTAATATGCCCTCGCTCTCGCGGGGCAAATTCGTGATCGGCGGCTGCGCCCTGGGGCTGTTCGTAATGCGCACTTTTCGGTTCCGGAAGCTGGCGGTCAGCTATTCAGCAGCTTCAGCGCCCTCTTGGGATTCGACACACGCATGATGAGCAACCCCTTTTTTGCGTCCGGCGGCGTGGCGCAATATGCGTATTCGATGTTGATCCGTTTCTCGGCCAGTCGTTGTGAGATCCTTGCCAAAGAACCCGGTTTATTGTCACCCCGCAACATGAGCACCTCCGTTTCCACGACCAGCGTGCTGTGCTCTTCAAACAAGAGCAACGCTTTGCGTGTATCGCTTACGACCATGCGAATGACGGTATGATCGACCGTATCGCTGGTGGTCAGAGCGTAAATATTGATCTTGGCTTCACTAAGCGCTTCGCAGACGCGCGCGAGCATTCCGGGCCGGTTATCAAGAAACAAGGCTAGTTGAGTGGTAATTTCCATAAAATCCCTCACGAATATACTACACATTTCAGAATTGAATATTTATCGAATTTCTGGCAAGCTCTATTTGTCATAGCTATTATGCGGTCCCTCATCACCAGCGGCAACCCTCCTGTGCTCAGCGAAAGCCAGCGCAATGCCTTGATCAGCCTGCTCGGCGATGACGATCCGGCCATTTACCACATGGTGCGCCAAAAGCTTCTGCTCTATGGCCCGCTGCTCGGGGATTGGTTGCGTCCGTACATGTTGAGTAGTGATCCGGTGATGCGCCGGCGCTGCCGCGAATTGGTCGAGCATCGCGCTCGCCAAAACAGCGATCAAAATTTCCTCGCGTTTTGCCTGAATAATGGCGAGGAATTCGACCTCGAACAAGCCGCGCATTTGCTGGCGCTCACGCAATATCCAAGCATCAATCTCGACGCTTACCGCGCGCTTTACGATAGCTGGGCCGCTGAATTGCGCACCCGCATCGATTTCGGCGGTGCCGCCGAGCAAATCCTCGGTGCGATCAATCATTACCTGTTCGATGAACTGAAGTTTACGGGCGAAGATCGCTACGGTGATAATCCGGAATGCTGTTATTTAAATCGGGTGGTGGACCGCCGGAGCGGCAATCCGCTCAGCGTGTGCTGCGTTTACCTCTTTTTGGCCCGCCGCATGCGGTTGCCGATTGTTGGCATTGGCTTGCCCGGTCATTTCATTTGTCGGTATCAGTCTTCGACCCGTGAGATTTACATCGACGTTTTTCGCGGTGGCAAATTCTGCACCAAGGCTGATTGCATCAAGCACTTGCTCCAATCGCACCACGGCTTGCAGGAGGGATATCTCTCGCCCGTGTCCTCCCGGCGCATGCTCCTGCGCATGTGCGCGAATCTCCATCAGACATATTCGACCCTGGAAATGGCTGAAGAATCCTCACGAATGCAGCGGTATCTTGTGGCGCTGGCGAAGTGACCGGCGGTCGGTTTCAACGTCAAGACTTCAGTTTACGCAGGCCGACCATCGCCATTAATTTGGCAGTTTCGCGGTAAGCTTCTTCGACCCATTCGACAATCCGCTTTGGATCGGGGGAATATTCGAGTTCAATCGAAACAACTCCATCAATTTTTAATTCCTTGATGGCCTGCAGGTACGGCCCGAACTTGACCACCCCCCGGCCCGGCGGCAAATCGCCATGGACCTTTCCATCGCAATCGCTCAGATGCACGTGGATGGCTTTGCCGCGCAGCAACTTCAATTCCGCGGCGGAATTGTCCGCTAACACCAAATGACTGATATCTATATTCGCTCGAACGCGCGGATGACCACATTCATCGATAAATCGAGCCATTTCTTTGACGTTGTTCAGCAGGCTAAGGCGAAATGGTTCCAATTCGAGCGCGATGGAAATATTCTTTTTAGCGGCGTAATCACCTAGCCTGCGACAAGTCTCAATGCCCCATTGCCATTGCGCCCCGGGAGGGATGACTTCCCGCTGCCAAATGTATTCCCCGAGGACAAGCAGGATATTCTGCGCCCCCCACATGCTGGCAAGGTCGATGTAGGCTTTGCAACGGTTGAGGTGAAACTCGCGGACCGGATCGTTGAAATCGATCAGGCCAATAGCCACCACCGGTAGGGAAATGATGGGCAGGCCAAGCTTCTCGGTCGTCTTCGCCACGGCTTTTACCTCAGCTTTGGAGATACCCATGGCTTCGGTGAATATGTCCACCGCATCAAAGCCAATTCTGGCGATATGGTTGAGCCCGGTGACCGTGTCCATCCCCACCTGCTGAAAGGCGCTATTGATGATGCCGAGTTGCATGGCCAAGGTTGTAAGTTTAATTGAGCCTGGCTGAAAGGTCTTTGTTGCTTCGAATGATTTTTACGTGAAATTTACGCGTGAACGCGCCAAAACCGCGCGAAAACTTGCCATTCCAATGACCCGCTTCTGAGGTGATAAAAATATAGTTCACGTTTATGGATCACATAACCTGCTTATAAGTAAATACTTGCGGAATGTTTTGCATATCTTGTCGCGGGCGGAACTAATTTAGTGGCCCGGTGTTTGCTTTAATGTGCAATTTGTAGCCCTTGTCAGTTTTGCCTTTGGTATGTTACAAAGGCCCTTGGAGAAAGTCAGGCGTCCGCAGAGCTTGGCTCAGGAATGCAGTGTCAGTGTTGAAAGCTGCTCAAGGGTAAGAATGGACAGGAAATCACTATGACACACACGGACAAAACCCAGCCGAAGGCCGAAATGTTGGAACATAACAGGTATGTTCTCTTCGGCCACAAAGTCATGGACGAATTGCGGATTTTAATGCGGCTTGCCAGCGCCTCAAGTTTGGGCGTTCGCCAGTCGATTCCCCCTTCCTCATCAACCGGGGGTTCCGAACTTAATCCATGTGAAAGTTAATTAAAAGCGGCGGTCCTTTCGGGCCGCCGCTTCTTTGAAATCCTCTTCTGTATGAGGTAACTCAGCTTAGGCTCCAACCCTCGCGATATTGGCGTTTTACGTACTGTTCTGCTTCCGGAGCATTGGTTGATCTCATGTTCGGGCCGTCCCAATCAATCTTTTTGCCCACTCGCAAGGCCACGCATCCCAACAAAATGATTTCCGTCAGATAGGCGGCTATATCGAAATTGGAGTAGGCAGGTGGGCCGCCTTTGCAGGCCCTGAGCCATTCCTTGTAGTGTCCTGGCGAGCGCGGGATCGTCTGGTCCGGCCCTTTGTAGTCGCCGAAATCATCTTTTGGCAGCAGAAAATATTGCGCTCCGTAATCATCAGGAGAGAAGAGATGGCCTTTCTCGCCGACCAACAGGCAACCGCTTCCCGGTAGCTTGCGTTCTTTGGCTTTGCCGTTCTTGTCCTTTTGTCCCGCGATCCAATCCAGCACCTTCTCAGCCGTGTCATCCCACGGTTTCCATCCACCATCGTACCAGACGAATTTGACGGCAGGCATTCCTTCACGGGCGGGAAATTGAAAATGGATTTCGGAGCTCTTGGGATACATTTGCTTGTTCATGCCCGTGGAGCGTGCGTCGATGCTGGTCGGATAGCCGAGCTTCAAGGCCCGGAACGGCATGTTCGCGGTGTGGCAGGCCATGTCTCCAAGCGCCCCTGTGCCAAAGTCTTGAAATCCGCGCCAGGCAAATGGGTGATAAGCCTTGGATTTGAATGCGCGTTTCGGAGCAGGCCCAAGCCACAAATCCCAATCTAGATTCGCTGGCACCGCGTCTTCACCCTCCGGCTTATCCATGCCTTGCGGCCAAATCGGCCGGTTGCTCCAGACATGCACCTCGTGGACAGGGCCAATGGCGCCGGCCTGGATAATTTCCACGGCCCGGCGCAAGCCATTTTCCGCGCTGCCCTGGTTGCCCATTTGCGTGGCGACCTTCATCTCCTTGCCGAGTTCGCGCATGCGGCGCGCCTCGGAAACCGAATGTGTTAGAGGCTTTTGGCAATAAACATGTTTACCCATCTTCATGGCCATAGTGCTGGCGATAGCATGGTGATGGTCGGGCGTGGCCACGATCACCGCGTCGACGTTCTTCATCTCATCTAGCATCTTTCGATAATCACGGAAGAGCTTGGCTTCGGGGTATTTCCGCGCGCGGTCTTTGAGGGTATTTTCATCGACATCGCACAAAGCCACGATGTTCTCCGATGCGCAAGAGTCAGTGTCGGAAGCACCTTTGCCACCAGCACCGACGACAGCAATGTTTAATTTGTTATTTGCTCCCTGAGCGCGGAGTAAATAAGGCGCACTGGCAAGGAAAGTTCCAGTGGCAAGGGTAGATCGTTGGATAAATTTCCGGCGGGTTAATGAAGAAGCGTGAGAATTCATGCTTCCTGTCCTATCCAGAAAGCTGCGGGCGCACAAGATATTTTTTGGGCCCGTTTATCGCCAGACAAATTCGGACGCGACCTGCTTCTGCAAATTTTGGTTGGTCTCCGCAATTCGGTGCGCCATGACCGCCGCCATCGAGAACAAGAAGGGTGCGGCCAGAGCGGGGACTTCTTTTATCAGCAGCAGGAATGCTTGCGAGCTCACGCGCATCAGACGAGTCGAATGAATTGCCACGACATCCGCGGAGCGCGGCGCCTGGGTGAACATGGACATCTCGCCGAAGAATTGGCCGGCCGGAATGCGGTTCAAAGTCTTGTCCTCACGGCCGATCATCAGGCGCGCCCGAACTTCACCAGCAAGGATAAAATAAACCGCATCTCCAGGATCGCCTTTTTTGAGGATAATGTGATCAGCCTCAGCCTGGCATAATTCGGAAAAATGAATGAACTGCTCGAGCAACTCATGTGAAAGCCCCGCAAAAACTGAAAAGGGCCGCAGCTCGTCTGGCTCGATTGGATTTCCGACGGCGCGCGTCTCAGTGGCGGAGCCGTGCGCACCGCGCAGTGGTTCCAGCAGAGGCGGAATTTCGCGCGCCTGCCGCCAGGCATCATCCATCTGAGAATGCACCCAGGTAGTGCCGAAGACGCGGCTTTCCTGGACCCACTGCTGAAGGGTGGAGAGGTCGATGGGGCCGTAAATCAAATTATCTGCCGCCCAAACTTTGAAAAAATCTTTTGTGTAATCGTGCGCCATTGAGTGACTCATCCCAACTCAAAAGCTGTTGGAAGGCAAGGCTTTTCGGGTTTGGAATCGAAAACGGACGGATGAGTAGTATTGCCTGATGATCTAAGATATTCTGGAACTACAACCCATGGAGAGTTGATCATTCTCACCGGTAATTGACAAGATTGCCGAGTCAACAGAAGGCCACGCTTAAGGTAAGGCACATCCACTGAATTGATTGGAGCCTAAATTTTCACCAGGTCTTCGCAGGCTTTGCGCAGCTTTTTCAAATTGCCCGCGGACTTGGCCTCGATATAGCAACGCACGAGAGGTTCGGTCCCGCTGGCGCGAAACGCGACCCATTCTCGATTAGGCAAAAGGAATTTAAAACCGTCAATGGTGATAAACTTCTCCACTTTAAAACTACCGATCTGATCGAAGCCATTTGACAACTTCTTTAGGACCACTTCCTTTTGCACAGGGGCCAATTTGAGATTAAGTCTGTCCGTGTGAAATTCGCCGGTCGTTCTTTCGAGCTCCTTTAGAATTCTCCCAAGCGATTTTTTCTCAACCGCGACAAGTTCAGCCATTAATAGGCAGGCGAGGATTCCGTCCTTCTCCGGCACATGCCCTTTCACGCTCAATCCGCCGGATTCTTCCCCGCCGACGATGATCGGTTCGCTTTCCATGAGTGCGCCAATGAATTTGAAGCCAACCGGTGTCTCATGCAGAGGAACGCCCAGCATCTCGGCCACTGCATCAACTTGATGGCTGGTCGGGACGGTGCGCACCACTGCGCCGGTCCATTTTCTATTCTTCTTGAGGTGATAAAGGGCGAGAGCGAGCACCTGGTTTGGAGTTAGCCAGGTTCCATCTTTGTCCACGATTCCAAATCGATCTGCATCGCCATCAAGCCCCAAGCCGAGTTGGGCTTTGCCGCTTCGAACGAATTTACTGACCTCAGCCATGCCTTCCGCATTTGGCTCAGGGTGGTGTCCGCCAAAGAGCGGATTCACTTCATTATGAAACACGGTCACCTTTGCACCGGCTTCTTGAAGCAAGTGATCGAGGTAACCGCGTCCGGTGCCGTACATCAACTCCACCGCTAATTTGAGTTTGGCTTTTCGGATGGCCCCAAAATCGATGATCTTTTTGATTTGTTTGAAGTAGGCCGGCTGCGGGTCAATCGTTTTGCAGGCAAACGTCCCCACTACGGCAGTTTTTGTTGTCCAGCCTTTCGATTGAAGCGTCTGAATGTTTGCTTCAATTTGTTTCGTTACTTCTGGAGTGGCTGGCGCGCCATTACTCGTGGAAAATTTTAGGCCCTGATATTCGGCCGGATTGTGGCTGGCCGTCATGTTTATGCCGCCGAGCGCTTTGAGGTTTCGAACCGTGAAACTGATCACGGGGGTCGGAGCATCCCTTTGGCAGAGCAGGGGAGTGATGCCATTCCTGGCCAGGACTTCGGCTGCGGCGAGAGAAAATTCGCGGCCGAGAAAGCGGGTGTCATGGCCAATGATGACCACGGGCTCGCGGCCATGAAGGGCTGAAGCCTGATTTTGCATTTCGTGCTTCAGGTAAAGCGCAATTCCTTGCGTCGCGAGGCGAACATTCTCGAAGGTGAAATCACGCGCAATTAAGCCGCGCCAGCCAGACGTGCCAAATTTAATCATAATGGGAGGAAATAAGCTCCGCTCGTTAGTTGTTGGGCGCGGAGCGGCCTTTACCTTTTCCAGTCAAAGGCATGCTTCTTCAGCGCGTAAATGTATCCGACCAGGAGGACGACCATGAACGAGACCATGGATAAAAGAATGGGATTGCGCGTGGCAGGACTGGCAAGCATTTCCCGGTAAACGACTGCCCAGGGATAGAGAAATACTACTTCGATATCGAACAAAATAAAAAGCATGGCCACGAGATAAAACTTAACGGACATCCGCGTGTTCCCTTCGCCAATCGGAAGCATGCCGCATTCATAAGCCGTGTCTTTGGCTTTGTTGTGTTTGCCTTTTGCCCCAAACAGGACAGAAATACCCATTACCCCAAAGGCGAAACCTATTGCCACAAGTGCCAGGAGGAGGACCGGAACATATTGCCTTAACTGTTCTTCACCCATGTGCAAAAATTAAGAACGCTGGGGCTTCTTGGCAAGGCCAATAATCCCCTCGCAATTCTGGTGGGACAGCAAATGTGCGATTAACTCGCGTGCGGCAGCTGCGTGTCGTAGCTCAGCGGCGGCACGATGCGTCCATCACCGGTTTTGATCGCGCGGGTCTTCTCGTCGAACAACAGCGTCAGGCTCAAGCGCTCCGCCATTTCGGCGAGGCAAAGGACCGTGTGCGCGCGAATCGCCAGTTCAATATTGGCATAAGGCAGCGCGCCGGTGCGAATGCAGTCGAAGAAATTTTTCTCCAGCTTGGGCACATCGTCCGTTTTGGATTTATCCGTAAACGTTTCAGCGTCCAATTCCTCTGCGAAGATGCGTTCCGGTTTCAACTCGACCTGATTTTGGCTCGAGGAAAAATAAATCGTTCCCTTGCGCCCACGAATCATGTCTTGCAATCCCTGTTCGTTGACTGTCGTACCTGCCACCACCAGCGTGAGCCCGCTGGGGAATTCAGCCAGCAAGTGAGTTGTGTCCGTGATGTCTCGATCGGTCGAAACTTTTCTCGTGCCTGTGCAGCAGACGCGCTTTGGAAACTCAGGGTTCCCAGTCGCGAGCAGGAGCGGGTTGAAGCGATGGGGCAGGAGATTTCCGATTATTCCGGAGTTGTAGGTGTAATATTTATGCCAACTGAAGTAGTGATTTGGGTTAAAAGGAATTTGTGGTGCTTTGCCCAGCCAGCGTTTCCAATCGAGGTTGCTTTCATTTGCCTCCTTATCCACTGCATAGGTCCATTCACTATTATTCTTATTGTTGCGGCAGTAGGAACCTTGGCCCCAGACCAGGGGGCCTATTTTCCCGGCCCTAATCCACTCAGCAGCTTTGTGATATTTGGCATCGGCGCAACCTTGGGAGCCAACGCAAAATGTTTTGCCGGATTTTTTCACGGCATCATACACTTCAAATGCTTCACCAAGATAGCGCGTCATCGGCTTCTCACAGTAGACGTGCTTGCCTGCGGCCAAAGCATCCAATGTTACTTGCGCATGCCAATTATCGACTGTGGCAATGATGACAGCGTCAACGTCTTTGCGCTCCAGAAGTTTCCGATGATCGCCATAGGTGTCTGCCTCCGAAACCCCGGTTATTTCGCGAGCGGCGTCCAGGCGTTTCTTGTAAAGATCACAAACAGCTACTTGCGCGATGTTATTTTCTGAAGCATGAGTTTTCTGATGGCGGATATGTGCCGTTCCCTGGCCGCCGGTGCCAATATAGGCAACATTGATCCGATCATTGGCCCCAATAACGCGGCCTGTCGAAGGCGCGGTGTTCTGTCCGTAAACGGGGGTTTTCAATATTCCGGCCGCAGCTACGGTGGCGGTCAAAGTCGCAGTTTTTTTAATAAATTGCCGGCGCGTTTCAGGATAGG
>DASWRJ010000337.1:0-2047 GCA_036403255.1 Verrucomicrobiia bacterium | reverse complement strand
ACTGGAAGAAGGCGATAAATGGGTGAATACACCGAGCCAATCGCACGAAGAACAGGTTATCAAGAATCTACTCAAGCGCGTGGCGAAGGAGCGTCCAGGTTTTTGGCACAAGATTGTCAAAGATTGGAAAGGTGTTTCTGAAGAGACAACGACGGGTGTGCATCGGCTATATCAGATGAAAGAGGCGGGCAAGCTGCTCGTGCCTGCTATTAACGTGAACGACTCCGTCACGAAGTCCAAGTTCGATAATCTCTACGGCTGCCGCGAGTCGCTTGCGGACGGAATCAAGCGCGCCACTGATGTAATGATCGCAGGCAAAGTCGCGGTCGTTTGCGGCTACGGAGATGTGGGCAAAGGCAGCTCGCACTCGCTACGTGGATTTGGCGCTCGGGTGATCGTGACTGAAATCGATCCAATCAATGCGCTGCAGGCCGCGATGGAAGGTTTCGAGGTGACCACTATCGAAGAGACCATGGGCATGGCTGATATTTACGTCACGACGACGGGTAACTGCGATATCATCACGCTGGAGCACATGCAGAAGATGAAAGACCAGGCGATCGTCTGCAATATCGGCCACTTTGATAATGAGATTCAAATGGATCGGCTGAACACCTGCAAAGGGGTGAAAAAGCTGAACATCAAACCGCAATACGATAAATACACATTCCCGGATGGCCACAGCATTTACGTTTTGGCTGAGGGACGGCTTGTAAATCTCGGTTGCGCCACGGGGCATCCGAGTTTCGTGATGTCGAATTCGTTTTCAAATCAGGTCCTCGCGCAAATGGATCTTTGGGCCAATAAAGACTTCTACGAACCGACTGTCTATCGCTTGCCGAAGAAGCTGGATGAAGAAGTGGCGCGGCTGCACCTGGAAAAAATCGGCGTGAAATTGACCAAGCTCACCAAAAAGCAGGCTGATTATCTCGGGGTCCCGCCAGAAGGCCCTTATAAGCCTGAGCATTATCGGTATTAGGACTCTCGGAGGCTTGAAGGCAATGGCACGCCTATGGTAAGATAAACCTATGGCGACTCTGACCATTGAACTTCCCGAGCAGCAGGCGCAAACTGCTTTTAATTTGCGACGCTGGGAAGAATTGCTTACCGATAGGGAGTTGGCCAAGATTGAAGGCAGAATTGAAACAGACCGTCATGGGCATATTATTATGAGCCCTCCTCCTGCTCCGAGCCACGGCAGCTTTCAGCTTGAGATTGGCCATATTCTTAAAACATTGATATCCAAAGGGCGCACTCTCACTGAGTGCCCAATTTCCACAGCGGACGGCGTCAAGGCTGCGGATGTGGCCTGGGCGTCTGCCGAGTGCATTCAAAAACTTGGCAATCGCTCGTGTTTTCCCGCGGCACCTGAAATTTGTGTAGAAATATTTTCGCCGAGCAACACAAAAGCTGAAATTAGCGAAAAGATGGCACTTTATTTCAATGCAGGCGCAAAGGAAGTTTGGATTTGTTCAGCTGTTGGCAGGATGACCTTCTTTGCCCCTGGCCAGCAAGAACTCAAAAAGGGCTCCGCACTCTGTCCAGGATTTCCAAAAACAATCGCCCTGCGGTAATCGAATCGCATTGCAGCCTCGGTGCTTAGGCTCTTTAATTCTCGCGTGTCGAGCGTTGCGTCTGTTCCCCAAAAACTGCTGAAGCCGCCCCTGAAATGGGCCGGTGGGAAACGCTGGCTCGTCCCGCATTTAATTCCGCTTTGGAAAGAGCATGAGCACAGGCGTATGGTGGAACCATTCTGTGGAGGATTAGCTGTAACGCTGGGCTTATTTCCCGCCCGCGCATTGGTCAATGACCTAAACCCGCATTTGATTCATTTTTATTCGTGGCTGCGGAAGGGACTTGAAATCTCGATCGAGATGCGCAATGACGAGCAGCTTTTTTACGAACATCGCACGCGATTTAACCAACTTCTCGCCGAAGGCAAAGCCGCGAGCAAGGAAGCCGCGTCGCTTTTTTATTACCTGAATCGCACCGGCTACAACGGATTGTGCCGCTTCAATCGGAGCGGCGGGTTCAACGTGCCGTTCGG
>DASWRJ010000336.1:0-2694 GCA_036403255.1 Verrucomicrobiia bacterium | reverse complement strand
AGTGGCGCGATTGCAATTTTCAACTTTATACTCATTGGCTCAAGAGGCGGTGCTTCCATTGGGCCCGGTATGCTGGTTCTGATTACAAACCTGTTGGCGGCGACCTGGTTCATTTTTGGGGCTTGGCCATTCTCGCACTGGGCGTATCCCAACTCGCAGACTTCGTAAGCGCATTTTTTCCTCGTCCGCTTGGGTGAGCAGGGGTAAAAAGCAGAGACGTTTTGAAAGGATTAATATGAAGCTTCGACAGTTTGCGTTTTTTTTGGTACTGGCGCTCGTCATCGGCTGCTCCAAGAAGACCGCCGATTTGGCCGGGACCTGGCAGTTGACCTTGCCGGCGGGTTTCAAGCAGACGGTAGTGATTACGGCGGAGGGTAATTCGCGGTATAGGATTGGGAATCCAGGCATGACGATCAGCGGCACTTATGAGGTGACTAAAGACCGTTTTGTGATGACGGCATCGAGTGATAACCGATATTCCGGGTTTGTCTGGCAGATTGAGGATGCCGACCACATGACATTAGTCGAGGAACCGCCCATTAGTAAAACCGGTTCGAGCTATCTCAAGGCGAAGATGGTCCGCAGCAAGTGAAGGAGGTTTCTAACGAAGCGTAAGGCCCGCTTCGAAGCAGTACTTATGAATGACCAAGAACTGCAGAAAGCAATAACGGATATGCGCGGCTATATTGAGAGGGACGTCGCGGCGGGTTTCCGTGATGAAGAGGAGATAACCACCAGCGTTGTGGACATGCTGAGCGACGAATATGACTCCGACGAGTTGCGCCCTTACGCTGAAAAATTGACACGTGGCGAGGTTCGGGCGCATTTACAAAGGCAGGCGACCTGGCCAGCAATAACCGATTCCGAATTGGAGCGAACCGGGATCGTTGCGCGTCAGGATTTCAGTTGCTGTGGCAATTGCGGTTCTGTAGAGATTAGGGATGAGATGCAGGAGGTGAGCAGGACGGGGCAGCGCGTCCGTGGCTATACTTTTTATCACAAGCAGGATACCGAAAACGCGATCCAGGGGCATGGAGTTTATTTGGGCTACGGCGCGGTACTCGAGGGTGAATCGGCCGCGTTGGAAATCGCGCGAGAGATCGCCCGCACGCTTCAGCGAAACGAACTCGCAGTTGAATGGGATGGTTCATTCCGCACAAGAATTTTCGTGAAAATGGATTGGAAACGACGGAGACAACCTGACCAAACGGCATAATTGTTACGCGTATGAATATCGCAATCATTGGAACGGGTAATGTGGGCAGCGCCCTGGGCAAAGGTTGGGCCAGCGCCGGGCACAAAATTAAATTTGGCGTGCGCGACACGCAAAAACCGGAGGTCGTTTCACTTTTAAAAGAAATAGGCCCCGCTGCCAGCGCGGCCAGCGTGCCGGACGCAGCAAAGTTTGGCGAGGTGGTGGTGCTGACCACTCCCTGGCCGGCGACGCAGGCCGCGATCCAAAGCGCGGGAAGTCTCGCCGGAAAAATTGTGGTTGATTGCACGAACCCCTTAAAACCGGATTTATCCGGTCTGGCGCTTGGTCCTGAAACGAGCGCTGCCGAACAAGTCGCTCAATGGGCCAAGGGCGCACGGGTCGTGAAATGTTTTAACACCACTGGCGCCGGCAACATGGCCAATCCAAAATACGGCAATGATCGCCTGGTCATGTTGCTCGCCGGAGACGACGCAGCCGCAAAGAAAAGCGTGGCCGAACTTAGTAACGCCCTTGGATTTGAAACGGTTGACGCGGGCGAGCTACAGGCCGCGCGCCATCTCGAGTCCCTGGCCATGCTCTGGATCCATCTTGCGCTCAAGCGCGGGCTCGGGCCGAATTTTGGTTTCAAACTGGCGCGGCGATGATAGGCGAGCCGACGAAAGCGCAAGTCCGCACGAATTTCGCGCATACCTCCCCACGACGGCCATTAACTTGCCATCTCGTCTTTAGATGCCTCTTTCAAGGCCTCACTAAACCAGCGCAACATCTTTTTCGCTCGGTCGCCTATCACTTCCATCGTCTTGGGATGCCAAGCCAGCACCAACGTACGGCTCAATCCCTCCAGGGCCTCATCCTCCAACACCACGCATTCTTGCGCCGCACCGCCAGTCAATGCCTTTACTGGCAGCACCGCCGCGAATGCTCCAGACTGCACTGCCGCCACACATTGTCCCATGGAATCGCAAACCAACTCCGGCGCAAACTTTCCACCCATTTTCCTGGTTAGCCCGCGCAGCCGCTCGACGAGTTGGCCGTCACCAGCAATTGTCGCCTGCGGTGTCTCAAGCAGAACGTCTTTGAGCGCCAGCAGCCCCCGGGACGCTATTAATCGGCGCGGCACAAAAAGCGCGTAGCGCTGCTCGCAAATTTCGATGTGCTGCAGCGGCTCTTCCACAGCGTCTTTTCGGATTATCCCAAAGTGAAGGCGGCGGTCCTTCAGTCTCTCGACTATGGGCTTTGTTCGAAGGTTGCACAAAGTCAGGCGCAGCAACTTCTTGTCCCGCCTAAGCCTTCCAATCGCCGGCACCAACAGCCACTGCATGAGATTGTCCCCGGCACCGATAGCATAGCTCTGCACCGCACCTTTTGCTTGGTCCCAAAACGCCTGAAGCCCATGGAAGTGCTCCCGGATAAGCAGCGCCAGTGCCTCCCCCTCCGCCGTTAACTTTAGCGTTTTCCCGGCCCGGACCGTCAGAGGG
>DASWRJ010000335.1:0-6206 GCA_036403255.1 Verrucomicrobiia bacterium | reverse complement strand
GATCGTCTCGCCGCTGGGCAACGATCACGAAAGTTTATTTTCCAATTTAGTGGCCGGCAAATGCGGTATTGAGCGCATAACCCTCTTTGACGCAGCCAATTTCGACACCCAAATTGCCGGGCAGGTGAAAGACTTCGATCCCAGCGGCTCCTTTCCTTCTCCCAAGGAAGCGCGGCGTTCAGATCGCTTTGCGCAATTTGGCATCGCCGCGGCCCACCGCGCGCTCACGGATTCGGCGCTGGACCTCGACAAAGCCGATCGCGACGAGATTGGCGTCTTCATTGGATCGGGCATTGGCGGGCTGCACACTACTGAAGAGCAGCACAAGGTGCTATTGAACCGCGGGCCAGATCGGCTCTCACCCTTCATGATTCCGATGCTCATCCTGAATATGGCTTCGGGCCTGTTCTCAATGTATTACAAATTGCGCGGGCCAAACGTCGCCACCTGCTCGGCCTGCGCCACTGCGAATCACGCCATCGGAGAGGCCTGGCGTACCATCAAAATGGGCGATGCCAAAGTCATGTTCGCTGGCGGCACCGAAGCGACCATCACCCCTCTCGGTATCGGCGGCTTTTGCGCCATGAGAGCGATGAGCACTCGCAACGACGCCCCGCATCAGGCTTCGCGGCCCTTTGATTTGGACCGCGACGGTTTTGTCATGGGTGAAGGATCGGGCGTCCTAGTCCTGGAAGAGCTCGAACACGCCAAGGCGCGCGGCGCGAGGATTTATTGCGAGCTGATGGGTTACGGAAATACCGCCGATGCGAATCACATGACCGCTCCCGCGCCCCATGGTGAAGGCGCGGCGCGTTGCATGCGCATGGCCTTGCGCAATGCCGGATTGAACCCGGCTGACATCGATTACATCAACGCACACGGCACTTCCACACCTCAGGGCGACGTTGCTGAAACCGAAGCCGTCAAACATATCTTCGGTGCCCATGCGAAAAAGCTGGCCGTAAGTTCCACCAAAGGCGCGACCGGCCACATGCTGGGAGCGGCTGGCGCAGTCGAACTGATCATCTGCGCCAAAGCAATCGAAAAACAAATCGTTCCCCCCACGATCAACCTGGATAAGCCTGATCCGCAATGTGATTTGGATTACGTGCCGCATACGGCGCGCGAGATGAAAGTGGATGCGGTGGTAAATAATTCATTTGGATTCGGTGGGCATAATGCAACGACCATCGTAAAGAAGTTTGTGGGTTAGCTCTTCAAGAGCTGCGTTGGAAGGGTAATAGGTTGCTGCGGGATATTATGGCAATAAACGTGGCCAAAATTCACCGGCGATTCGCCAAACAATTGCTTGCTCAAGCTGGAATTATCTTAGCAGCAGTTTTTCTTTGGATCGCTGGACCTGGTTGTGGGATAACACCACAAAATCGCGGTCGCCAATATCGCCCATCCAAGCCTCCTTTGGTCACTATAAGTCACCAGAATTACCGTGGCTGGAGCGATGCCATAATAATGGACAACCAGATCGCTACGGTTGTCATTGTTCCGAGTGTAGGCCGGGTCATGCAGTTTCGCTTTCATGGAGGCAACGATGTCTTTTGGGAGAACCCAAGCCTGGCCGGGAAAAGCCAGGACCCTGCCGCCACGGAATGGAGCAATTTCGGAGGGGACAAAGCGTGGCCGTCGCCGGAGGGCGAGTGGGGCCGCTACACTGGAAATAATAAATGGAAACCGCCATCCGGATTTGATGGTCAGCCGGCCACGGCTTCGCGTGAAGGGAATGAAGTGGTGCTCTATTCGGCTGTTGACGCCTTTTACGGAATTCAGGTAATGCGGCGTGTGCACCTGGAGGAAAAGCAGCCGCGGATGACAATCACGACCACCTTCAAGCGCGTCAAAGGAGCGCCTGCAAAGCTGGGGATTTGGACTGTGACACAACTGCGGCATCCGGAGGGCATTTTTGTGGCGATACCGAAAAATTCTCGAATGGCGAACGGGTTCGTGCCTTTGATGGTTCCGGCACCGCCAAGCATTAAGCTGGAAGGCCAGATTCTTAGCCTTGCCCGCGATCAACAAGCGGCTTTTAAAATTGGCACGGAGGCGAGCACGTTGCTCTGGGTGGGAACTACCGAAATGCTCGGCATAGAATCGCGCAGGGTTTCAGGCCGCCAATATCCAGACCAGGGCAGCAGTGCAGAAGTTTATACCAGTCCAAACCCGCTGGAATACATCGAGCTGGAGATGCTGGGACCATTGGAAACTTTAAAAACGGGGGAGCAAATCACCCGAGTAAACACCTACACGCTGTATCGACGTGTCTTGAGCAATCCGGACGTGGAAGCGAGGGTCATCCTTTCAAAATCTCAGTAGTTAATCTTTACACGGAAGAACCGGGCCGGAGTGGATGAGTCGATACCGGCGTAGTTAATTCCATCCACAGAATCCACTTCCTCAGATGCTTCAAGCCATGGGCCGTTCGGATCCGTGCTACATTCGAATACAAATGGAAACGGACTGGCGGGCCAGCTTACAATTAGCTCTCCAAAATCACTGAAGATGGTGAGCTGCGGGGGAATTGGGGGTGGCAACTTAATAGCGGTGCCCGGCAACGTGACGCGAAACGCCAGAAACATATTATCAATGAGCGGACTGACCTGCCCCATATCAACTCCGTTCTGGATGACATGGCTGGCCGAGAAATCATTGTCATTGGCGATCACCAGCAAGTAATCATCCGGAGCGTTGGTATCGAGCATGGGCAGAAGCGTCATGCCTTCCCATTTGCTGGCGAGAGTTGAGGGATATAATCCGAATTTTGCCAATTGATCCGAATCGAGCAAGTCAACGAGATCCAGGCGCTGGACTGGCACGATCTCCGCAGGCAAATCGCCGACCGGCAACGCCAATTGGCCGGGTCCTTCGTATTCCCGGTCATAGCCGGTGCCCAAAATATTGGTGGCGCCATCCGTATCCATCAGCACCACGCGCTTGTAGAACGGCTGGCGAGAAGTGCCGTAGCCGCCATCATCACGCTCGAGTACCAGGAATTGGTGATTGTTTAGCGCGCGAATTTCGCAGGCGAGATTTTGCCGCCCGTTCGGCGCGCCCAATTGATACACATACTCGGCAACGGGCTGGTTGTAGTTTGTCGAGTTTGTCTGAAGATCAAAAACCAGAAGGCGTGTGTTCACGCTGGCGGCCAACGTCCCGTTGTCCTGGGTCAACGGACTCTGCGGCATCGCGACCAAATATTTTTCATCGGGAGTGATGGTCATGGCCTCGAAGCCCCGATTTGCTTTTCGGCCCGAGTAAATGAAATAAAACGTGGAAAAGATAATTGGCTTGGGATAGGTCCCGTAGCCCTTCGGCAAATATGCTGGTGGTGGAATCAATGTTTCCAGTAGTTCGCCCGCGCCCGAGAAGTGATAAATGAACGGTCCATACTCATCGCCCACGTAGAAGGTGCCGTTGTTTCTCAGCGCCAAGCTTTCCGGGTCAAGGCTGCGACGGTTCCCTTGATCGTCTGCGATATAGGATTGCGGAAACGTAATTACGCTTGCATCACTCGGATCTCCGCCGGTGAATATTTCCGCGTTTGAGTATGTGAATTGAATGCTTTGCGTATTCACCAGTTGAATTTGGCCCTGGGCAACTGGATCACTGTCTTCATAAGGCATCAACAGAAAATCAAAAGCATGGAAACGCGGTTTATAATCGGAAGATGCTCCTCGATAGCCAGCATCGGAGATGCTGTAGAGCCGGCCCGTGTATTTATTGCCGGAAGCACTTTCCACCTTGTTGAAGGTCCTTAAGTCAAACCAGATGGATGAGCCTATTCCGCCGAGGGTATCATTTCCGGTAGCATCCAGGGTGTCAGCCGCGATCAGGCCGACTCCGACCAAGCCTTTATTGGTGCAACTGCTGAACTGAGTTTGCCCACGCGCGCAGATGGTCATTGCGATAAAAGCAATGGACAAAAGAATAAGGCAGGCAGCCGTGCTGTACTTCATAGTGCCAAAAGGTGCGCGAGGCACTTTACACTAGTTTCGTGCTACTAGCTACTGCGCAGCGAGGCAAAAATGGCTTCGGCGGCAACGCGCGGATTTGCTGCCGCATAGATGGGCCGGCCAACTACCAGCCAGTTTGCGCCGGCTGCTATCGCTTCGGGCGCGCTGAGCGTGCGTTTCTGATCTCCGACGGAATCGTTTGCCGCGCGAATGCCAGGGGTGACTAATTGCATGCTGCTCGGAAGTCTTTTTCGCAATTCCTGCAACTCGAGAGGTGAACAGACTAACCCCCGCAAACCAGCGCGGTTTGCCAATTCTGCCAGGCGCAGCACCTGCTTGTCGGGTTCAATGGGAATTCCAATTTCAGCCAATTGCGGGAAGTCCATGCTCGTGAGCACAGTCACCCCAAGCACGAGTGGAGCGGGTTTGCCGATCTGTCGTGCCGTTTCCTGGGCGGCTGCTTCCGCCGCACGCATCATTTCCAATCCGCCGCTCGTATGAATGGTCAGCATTTGCACATCGAGTTTAGTGGCGGAAGTCACGGCTTTGGTGACTGTGTTTGGAATATCGTGAAATTTCAGGTCCAGAAAAACGGCCGCTCCCGTGGCGCGGATGCGCCGAACAATGTCTGGTCCAGCGCTGGTGAAAAGTTCACTGCCGATCTTAAATGCGCCCACGACAGGAGCAAGCAGCTCGGCGAGTTTGAGTGCCTGTTCGGCGGTGGGGACATCGAGCGCGGCGATGATCGGGTTTTTGGCGTCACTCATTGAAAAACACTCTACTCCGACGGGACCAACGCAATCAAAAAAACTTTTGGAAAATTTCTCTTGGCAATTTCGGGTGCGGTGCTTAAATGCCCTCAGCTCTTTGAAATATTAGTTACAGCGTAATGCAGGGAACCCCGTGAGAATCGGGGACGGTTGCGCCACTGTATCGGATTACAAATTCCCACCATGCCACTGGTTCGCGTCAGCGAGCTGGGAAGGCGGGAACGAGGTTTAAAATCCGGAGTCAGGATACCGGTTCCGCTGTGCTCGTCGAGGCCGCCTCTACGCGGCCTGCTTCTCCGTCAAAGAGAAGGATGAGGCCAGTCTGCTGATCTGTTTTCAGCGGGCCCGAGTGTGATGCCTTCATTCTCCGTGTGACGGGGTCTGAAGGTTTTTTAATTTCAGGCCCTGCTCTGGTCTCGAAACAAAAACCCGCCGCTTTCATGCGGCCAGTTGAAAGATCAGAACATGCTCAGAAAATATTCGTTAGTCGTGGCGATGCTCTCCGGAATCATTTGCACCTCCAGGGCCTCTGAATTCGCGGATTCAGTCATAGCCTATGACCCCGGTTCCGGCTACGCGCAGAAATTCACCAATCCATTCGCTGCTCTGGGTGAACCTTCCAGAATTAATCCCTTCGGTGAACCGACTGATCCATTCGATCCACCATACGGCACGAACCAGATTACATCCATCGGCGAGGGTGGTTCGCTGACGGTCGCATTTCAAACACCGATTCTGAATCATCCCAATAATCTCTTCGGTTTGGATTTCATCATCTTTGGCAATTCAGGTTTCGTGATTACCAATGATTTTGATCTCAACACGTTCACATGGATCGGCACTCCGGCAACGGACGGATCGCTCTTCGCGGAAAATGAGGGCGTCACGCGCGTCTCCGTCAGCCGTGATGGGCTGAATTTCTTCGAACTGCGTCCTCCAGCCGGTATCACTGTGGATAAACTTTTCCCCACGGATGGTGCTGGTGATTTTCATGTGCCGATAGCCCCGCAAATTACGCAGGCCGAATTTTCGGGGGCCACACTTCCTGATATTCGCACGCTGTATCACGGCTCAGGAGGTGGCACGGCATTTGATATTTCCTGGGCCGTTGATGTCCGTGGACGGCCTGTGTTTTTGCCGGAGATTCGCTTTATTCGCGTGGATGTGCTTTCGGGCAAGAGCGAGATCGACGCATTTGCGGCCGTGAACCGCGCCGGCAAAGCTGCTCAGCGTGGTTTCAGTCGTTGATCGAGCATTTGTGAAGTTGCTCTGCTCATTGGTATTAGTAATAGCTGCTCTCGAAGCGGGAGCAGCTATTTACCAGGAGAGTTTCGCGAGCAACCCGGCTGTGCATGGTTGGAAGACGCTGGGAAATTCAAACCTGTTTCGCTGGAACGCGACGAACCAATACCTCGAGGTGACGTGGGATTCTGCGCAGGCGAACAGCTTTTTTTATTTACCCCTATCGACG
>DASWRJ010000334.1:0-6064 GCA_036403255.1 Verrucomicrobiia bacterium | reverse complement strand
TGGATGCTCGCAATTGTGTTCATAATTAAAGGTAAGTCAGCCACGAGACTACGGCCGAGATGATGAACAGCCCGGCGATGGAGCGAGTCAATGCCCGTTGCGTGGCTTGGGGAATATCCATGACAGCGCCCACGCCTAAGCCGCCTATGCAGCAGGAGGCGCTGGTAAAAAGCGCGGGCAAAAGGCTTTTGGCGAGGATGCCGGCCATATCCTGGGGATGCAGAGCGTTCAGGACGGTGTTCGTAAAGAACCAGAAATCCCGGCTGCCCGTTCCCAGCCAGGCGCCAAAGACAAATCCACTGGCCAGAGCCACGAGGATAAAAACAATCGTCAAACAAAGTGTGGACACCGCCACGCCAAGCACGCGCGGCATGACCAAATGTTCAAAGGTGTCGTTCCCCTGCTTTTCCAGATCAGCGATTTCGCCATTGATTTTCATTATGCCAAGCTCCGTCGCCATGGCGCTGCTGCTGCGCACGATTACAACGATATTCGTCAGGAGCGGACCGAGTTCACGCGCGACCACCGCAACCAGGAGCGGCCCCAGTAATTGCGATTGTCCGGCTTTGCTGGTCCAAAAAGCGAGTTGCACCACTACCGATATTCCGACAAAGGCGGCAATCAGGCAGACGAAGCCGAGCGGTTCAACGCCGACCGCCAGGATTTGATGGGCCGAACGCTTCCGCACCGTGCGCCGCCAGGCTCGCGGCAGGATGGAAAAACCAAGCGCCGTGGCGATGACCGCCGCGGCATGCCGTAGTTCATTCCACTGCGACCAAATTACCTCCCCCAATTTAGTAACAGCGCGCATGAATGTTCAAGTTGTGCAGCCATACGGCGCATCACCGTCCCTTATAGTTGCTTGGGTTCCTCAGGCGGTCGATTCGCTCAATTTCCATCTCTTTGCGTTTGAGCTCATCCAGTCTCAAAGCCGTGTTTCTGGCATGGTCCCGTTTGGAAAGGAAGAGCCACTCCGCTCCTTGCCGCAAACGCGCGACGAACGCGATGATGGGCACGAGAGCGCGGAGTATTTTTTCAGCCAGCGGTGTCATTTATTGCTTCCTGTCAGGAGGCTTTTGGCATCGCTCGTGAGAACCTCGCTGATCGAGGAGAGCGCCGGGACGCGGTCGCAAATCACTTTGATCGAAACCAGGATCGGGACCGACAACAAAGCCCCGGGCACACCCCAAAGCCATGTCCAAAAGATCAACGATACAAAAATAACCACCGGATTCAGCGTGAAGTGGCGGCCGAGCAAAACCGGTGTAATGAGATTTGCCTCCAAAGCGTGCAGCAGCAGATACCACGCTGGCGGGAGAAGCGCCTGCCACAAACTGTCGAAGGTGAGCAGACCGACCGCGGCCAATAAGATGATTCCGGCAACGGGTCCGAAGTAAGGCACGAAATTCAGGAGCGCCACGAGCATGCCCCACATAGCCGCATTGGGCACGCCCATGAAATACAGGCCGCCACTGACGATAATCCCAAGGCCAATGTTAATCAGAGAGACCGCGAATAAATAATTGGAAATGTTCTGTTGAATCTCATGGCTAATCTCGACCGCGCGCTTTTTGTCGCGCAGCGTCGGCATGACGTGGACGAGTTTCTGCAGGAACATATCTCCCGAAGCGAGCAATAGATAAAGCAGAACGAACGTCTCTCCCGCCCCCGCCAGGAAAGTCCCGGTCCAATTGATAAACGTGCTGGGTGAACGGCTCGCTTGCACTTCGACAGCCGGTGCTTTCTTTTTTTCCTCCTCGGTCGCCCCGAGATTACTCACAGCCGCCGCTGCCTGGCTAAAACGCGCCATGCGCGGGAAAAATTTTTGCACGCGCTGCCTCAGTTCCGTCATGTGTTTGGGCGCTTCGTTCACCCACGCCAGGGCCGGACGCCCAAGTTCGAAAAATCCCATCGCAATGGCAGTAGCCAGAAGACAAAGAACAACTGCGGCCGAAACCGCCGGCGGGATGTGGCACTTGGACAACCCGCGAATGAGCGGCTTGAGCGTCATGCCCCCCACGCAGGCTAAAAAGACTGGCAGGATTGCCGCGCGCGCGAAGTAAAGGAAGCCAATCGTGCCGAGCACGCTTAAAACCATTTGCCCGGTCGTTGTTTTGGCCGCCGGAGCCACGATTGGTTCCACCAGCGCCGGCGTGTCACTCGGCAGAGCCGTTGCCGCAGTGGAATTGCCATCAACTAAAAGAATCGGAATTGCGGGTGCAGAGTCCATGGTCAGTGTTGGTCGACTAAATTTATCGCGATCTGGAACGAAAAGCCGACCAGATCGAACTGGCTAACTGCGCCCCTTGCAGCAGGCGATGCATCCACGTGGTCTTCGGTTGCGTGGCCGCTGTCTTGTTTGGGCGGAATGCAGAAATGCTTGTGGCCGCTAAGGCAGCCGTTGCTGCCACCCAGCCAATCGATTTCAGGCGCGCGCCCACAGTATGAATGCCCTTGCTCATCTGCTGCCATTCCTCGGGCAGGCGGGCGCGATTGATTTCGCTCTCCGCGATTAAAAGTCTTTTGCGCGCTTCGATCGGGTTCAGCCGAGAATCTGTTCCAAACATACGCGGTCCTTTCTGAGTTCCTCGAGGGTGGCAGGGAGTGTTTTCCAGTCGTGCAAAAGCAGTACGATGCGGCTGTATAAAAATGCCGCGGCCCCCGCGTAAAGGCTGGCCAGGACCAGCAGCACAGCGACGGGCGAAAGGTTCCAGAGCAGGACGACGATGGCCACGGTCAACGCCGCGCCGGTCAGAAATGCGAACACCCCGACTCCGAGCGCCAGCAGGATGGCGCGCAGGAGGCGCACTCGCTCCTCCTGCACTTCCAGCACCAACAGTTCGAGCCGGTTTTCACCAATGGTCAATAGCCTGCGCGCAAAACGCTTGGAGGCCGCCAGCGGCCCCAGATTAGCCGTGCTCGATTCCATGGCAAATTCAGTCTTCCCTGCGTGAGCATCGGCGAGCGATGAAAAAGCCAAGGAGCGCCCCCAAGCCCAAGGCTATGCCAATGGCTTCATACGGGTGCTCGCGCACTGTTTCATCAGCCATTTTGGCCCCTTCGACCGCTTTGTCGCGCGCGCGGCCGTACAGTTCCTTGCCGCTTTCGAGAGCGGCAGCAACGCGCCTGCGCGCTTCGCTGACTTTTTCGCCCGCTACATCGGCCGTGGCCGCCATCAATGCGCGCGCATCATCCGCCAGCGTGCCTAAGTCGTTGTTAATTGCTTGAGTATGTTTGTTCATATTTTTTAAGTGTCTTGCTTTTTGATTGTGAGCCGCTTTACGCCGATTTAGAGCCGCGCAATGTTCCCGTCAGGCCAACGATTGCCGCCAGAATGCCCCCGATCAGCATCCAAACGGCTTTGTCCGTCGGTGAACCGGTGAAGAACCTAGAAACGTCCGAACTGAATGACTGGGTGGCGTTCACGCCGATAACGATCAGGACGATACCGCCGACCAGGAGAAGAATTGAAAACATTTTGTTCATAATAATATTTTTTTGAGAGTTTGTTTAAGTTTGGTTTCCTTTTTCAAGGTCCCCGCCGGCCGGAGATTATGTTGACGAGCAAGATGATGATCGCCACCACGAGCAGGATATGGATTAACCCGCCCATGGTCGTGCTGGTTACGAGCCCCAGCAGCCACAGAACGATGAGTAAGACACAAATGGTCCACAGCATAAAAATTTCCTTTGCTTTTGGTCGGGCCAAGCTGGCGCCTTCTTGCGCCAGCCCTCCGCCCGGACAATTGTTCAGTTAGCGGACTCTTTGACGGTGATATTGTTTTCTACGCTTTTGATGCCCTCGACTCTTTTGGCCAGATCCCCGGCCCGGTTCTTTTGGTCCCGCGAATTGACGAACCCGCTCAATTGCACAACCCCCTTGAATGTTTGCACATTGACGTCGCCGTATTTGTATTGCGTGTCGTCGGCCAGCGCCTTCCGGACTCTCGATGAATCCGCATGGTCATCGATTCGTTCGCCTGTGCTTTGCTGGTAACGGCTGCCGGTAGCGCAGCCGGTTACTCCGAGAAGCAAGGGCATCGCGCTAACCGCGAGGATTAAACCGAATGTTTTAACTGTCCTAATTGGATGTATGGAATTTTGGTTCATATGTTTTTGCTGTTTTTCTTATCACTAAATCTTTCTTTCGGGCTCTAACGGCCAGGTCTGGGCAGGGAACGACCTGCTTCGCACTCGGGCGATTTCTCCTCGGGCAGTAATTTAATAGGCCTTCGCTCTTATTGAGACGGCTTGGGAGCCTCGGGCTGGTTCACCGGCAATGGAGGCTGTTCCTCCCTGTTTTTCTTCTGGATCTTTTTTACTGCGTTAGTGGCGCCGCGTTCACCACGGAGTGGTTCGCTCCCGGGCCGCACCGCTGGCTGGCCCCTGCCTCGCGCTTCTTCCTGCGCTTTCAACGCTGCTTCATTGGCGCGGCGCTGCGCCTCCACCTGATTTCTACTAGCAAGTTCTCGGGCGTTCTTTTGCGCTTCGGCCTGGGCTTTCAGCTGCAAATCTTTGGCGTGCTGGATCGATTCAGCTTGCGCTGATTTTTCCACTTCTCTGGTTTTGATTCGGGCTTCTTCCTGGGCTTTTAACGCCGCTTCACTGGCGCGGCGCTGCGCTTCCAACTGGTTTCTGTTGGCAAGTTCTCGCGCGTTTTTTTGCGCTTCAGCCTGGGCTTTCAGTTGCAAATCTTTGGCGTGCTGGATCGATTCAGCTTGCGCTGATTTTTCCAATTCTCTGGCTTTGATTCGCGCTTCTTCCTGGGCTTTTAACGCTGCTTCGCTGGCCCGGCGCTGCGCTTCCGCCTGGTTTTTGTTGGCCAATTCTCGGGCATTCTTTTGTGCTTCGGCCTGGGCGGCAGCTGCAGATTCCTGCGCGCGGCGCTGGGCATCCACCGGAATTTTCGCATCCGGTGGCGTGACTGTTCCTGGAACAGCCGCATGAACATTCCCTTGTTTCGTGGCCCGAGCAGGTACTACGCCTGCGGCAATGACCGCTGACTCGTGTTTGCGGCGCAATTCATGAACGGGCACGGGCTGCAACTTTTTTCCGCTGGCTTGTTCGATGATCTGCGTGCGCGGCCCTTCATTGATGACCGTATTGTTCACGACTTTGATATTGGTGATGTTGACGGTCTTGTTGATGATTGTCGTGTTGTTAACGACCACCGTCGTGGGGCGGACGGGCTCGAGGAAACGCCGCGGCTCGACAAACACAAACGCCCGCGGCGCGATCAGCGCCACGTTTAATTCCACCGCGCCCCCAAATGAAACCCTTGCGGACGGTTGCAATGCCGCCCAGCCGACGTATCCGCCGCCCTCATGCCATGAGACCCATGCGGGCGCCCATTGCGTTTGCGGCATCCAGTACCAGCCTAATTGCGGGCTGAAATCCCAGCGCCCATAATGATAAGTGGCCCAGGCCCACGGCTCATCGCTGGCCCAGTACCAGCCGGCGTCTGTCCGCTGCCAATTGCCATGCGAGTAAGGCCGCCAATCGCTTTCGACGCGGGCCGGAATCCAGCAACGTCCGTATCCGGCGACAACTTCCCATCGCCCGTATGGATCAAGCGGCTCATAAAAGTCACTCTCGGCGCGAATCTCAATTGCAACTGACCCAGGCACGACAGCGACTTGCACGACGGGAGGCGGCACATACACCGGTGGCGGTGCCGGCGCGTACACTACCGGAGGTGCCACATAAACGGGCGGTGGCGGCGGGATATAGGCCTGGCGCGGAACTGGGCGATCAATGTAGCCTACGCATCCCACCAAAGCTCCAGAAAGCAAAGCACAGAGCGCGCATTTAATTGCAAGGCCGAAAGTTTTATTAGTTTTCATAAATGTATTTCGTAAATGGAAACATCATTATTTGCACTCGAAAAATTCCGCGCTAATTCCGGATGTGGTTTTCGTTCCGTGTCTGCCCGGGATTTTGGGGCGCCCAATATTTTGGGTATTGCCGCGCAACTGCCGTATGATGAATCGACGGATGATCATGGAAATCCACTCGCACCGAAGGCGCGGCCAGGAGCACGTCAACCGACACATGCGGCGGCGTA
>DASWRJ010000333.1:0-7242 GCA_036403255.1 Verrucomicrobiia bacterium | reverse complement strand
CCCGACCTGAAGAAATTGAAAATTGCTTAAAATGCCGGATAACCCATGCAGAGCGGCCTGGCACAATTGGCTCCGGTTTCGCCTTGAGCTGCTTCAGTCACGCTGTTTCTCCTTTGAAATCAAGCATTTGGCGAAAATTGCCGAATATGGGAAATGGGCCGCGTAAACTTTTTTATACAAATTTTTCGCGGATGGTGTCTATTCGGTGCGTAAATGAACTCGGAAAGTCATTGGTGCGAAGCTCTGTATGAGGCCAAAGCGGCCGAGTTTATCCTTTATGGACGGGCTCTCGGGCTGAGCCATGGCGAGGCGGAGGACGTGCTCCACGAAACCTTTGTCGCGCTCATGGATAAGCCCGAAGCTCCGGAAGAGCCGTGGCATTATTGCCTGCGCAGTTATCGAAATCGCGTCTTTAACTTTCGGCGTTCTCTCTGGCGGCGAGTCGCGCGCGAGTGGGAATCGCTCCGTTGGTTCGAGCAGGGTCAGGGCGAGACAGAGCAGGAACGCGCCGCGATGAGCGCCTTGACCGAACTGCCTCGCGAACAGCGCGAAGTCATCGTTTTGAAAATTTGGCATGGTCGCACCTTTGATGAGATTGGAAAATTTCTCGAGGTTTCACCAAATACCGTGGCTGGCCGCTACCGGTATGGCATCCAAAAAATTAAGAACGCCCTTGCGGGCGAAGAATATGAACAACTTGAATCAAATCGAGCAGAAGCTCCGCTCCTGGACGCCACGACGTCCCTCGGCGAAATATAAAAGCCTGAAGCAGCAGACTGCGGCGGGCGTGCCCGTTGAAGATGTTTTTAGCGACATCGGCCCGATGCTGCGCCGCTGGCTTGTGCCTGGAACCGCACTCCTGGCTGCTCTTATTACTTTCAATGCGCGCAACACTCAAAATATAACCACCTTTGTGAGTTCTCCTTCCACCGGCCTCGTGGCCGCTGTGGCCATGGCTGAGCCGAACATGGTGACTTACGCTTCAGTGGATCGCAGCGATCGCAATTTGATTACTGGCAATGCCGTCTTTGATTGGACCAATGGCAGTCACTCCTTGACCACTGCCGTCCCAGTCACAAGCCGCGAGACTGTTTTGCGTTGATACTTTCGTTTCGTCCCGATTCCTTATTTCTATTTATAAATGAGCAGCTTTAACAACCCCAAGAAACCTGCTGTTAAATCGCAGGCCGCCGAACCTAAATCTAACGACATCAGAACCGCGCCACCGCCCGCCTCCGTACCCAAGCCGGCGACGCCGGTTGCTCCCCCAGCCAAGGTGATCCCGCTCTTTCGCCGCATCGACTGGCTGGCCTTTGCCTTGACGAGCATCTGCGTTTTCATCGGCTACATGATGACCCTCGCGCCGGACTTGACGCTCCAGGATTGCGGCGAATTGGCCACCGGCTCGTTTTATGCAGGCGTACCCCATCCTCCGGGCTATCCGGTTTGGACGATTTTTACTTGGGCATTCACGCGCATTATCCCCTTCGGTAACATTGCTTATCGTGTTGCCATTTCCTCTGCTTTCGCCGGAGCGCTTGCCTGCGGTTTGGTGTCATTAATGGTTTCGCGCGGTAGCAGCATGATCCTCGAGGGCATCGCCGAGCTGAAGGGAATTGAAAGCAAATGGGAGAATTGGCTTTGTTTGGTCGCTGGATTTGTTTCCGGAATGCTGCTCGCCTCCAACGGCTTCATGTGGAGCCAGGCGGTGATTGTTGAAGTCTATACCCTAAGCGCATTATCGCTTGCAGGCGTGCTCGTCTGCCTTATGCGCTGGATTTATGCGCCACACCAGAGGCGCTATCTCTACATAGCATTCTTTTTGTTCGGGATTTGTTTCAATAACCATCAATCACTGCTGGTAATCGCCCTCGGTTTGATCGTCGCGGTCATTGCAACCTCGCAAAAGTTGGGCCGCGAACTCTGTTTTTGGTCATTTGTCTGTTACCTCGGAGGTCTGGTCGGCAAGGCGGCCGGAATGGTCGGTGTGCTCAATGATAATCCCCCGCTGATGTTTGTTTATAACGTCATCGGCGTCGCAATTGGTATCACTTGGGTCTGGCTGTTATTTAAGACGCGCAAAAAAGGCATTGAAATCCTGCGCGATCTGGCCCTCTTGGGCACCGTTGGCTATGTCCTGCTGGTCATCGGCCATATCACTAGCTACGTCGCCATCTTTCAGCATAAAATCCCACTGTTCGTGCTCGCGAATATGGTCGGGCTCGCCTGCACGGGAGCATTCGTTTATCTCGCTCGCGAAACCTGGGGCATGGGTCGCGAATGGTTGGGGAGTTGGATTTGCGGCGCTTGCTGGTTTTTGGGTGCTGCTTTTTACGTTTACATGCCGCTCGCTTCCATGTCGAACCCGCCGCTCAACTGGGGCTATCCCCGCACCGTCACCGGGTTCTTCCACGCATTCACACGCGGTCAATATGAGCGAATCCATCCGACGCTCGGCCAAAGCGGAAATATGTTCAAGGATATTGGCCGCTACTTTGACCAGATGTTGATGTACTTCACTGGCGCCATGGACGAGTTTAACCTGGTTTACTTGTTGATCGCGCTGGTGCCGTTTCTGTTTTGGAAAAAGCTTCAACCGCGCGAGCGAGCATGGATGGTTGGCCTGACAGCTATTTATCTAACCCTTAGCGTTTTCCTGTTGTGGCTATTGAACCCCGGTTCAGATCGTCAAAGTCTTGACCTGAACAAGCCCTTCTTCACCGCTTCTCACGTTATGATCGCCATGAGCATCGGCTATGGCTTGACGCTGATTGGCTCGATCCTGGCCACGCAATATCAAAAGTACCGCACTTGGGTGCTGGGTGCTTTTGGGGCGGCATCGCTGTTTGGCGTTTATGATGTGGCTTATGCCTTATATAACACTCCGAATTCCCTCGTTCACTACACGGCCTATTTCAGTTTGGCTTTGGCCGTAGCCGCCACCATCATCCTGTTTCAGGGGCGTGAGCGCGTTCTAATGCCAGCTTTGCTCGGAGTTTTTGCCCTCATGCCCATCCAACCTGTTTTGTCCCACTGGGAAGATAATGAGCAGCACAACCATTTCTTCGGCTACTGGTTTGGCCATGACATGTTCACCCCTCCCTTCAAAGCGCCCGATGGCAAGTTAAGCTACGACAAAAAGCTGCGCGATGAACTCATGAAAAAGCCGGGCGGCAATCTCATTTATCCCGAGATGGACCGTGATACTGTGCTGTTCGGGGGCACGGATCCCGGCCGTTTCAACCCAACCTACATGATTTTTTGCGAGAGTTTCATTGGCGCTAAAGACAAACCGCGCGATCCAGTTTTTGATCGGCGCGACGTTTATTTAATTACCCAAAACGCCCTCGCGGATGGCACTTATCTCAATTACATCCGCGCTCATTACAATCGCAGCGCCCAAATTGATCCTCCTTTCTTTCAGGAACTGTTGCGCGGCCCCAAAGAGCTCGAGCTCAACGCTCACACTAACATTTTCTCGCGCATGGCCATCCCCATCGACACCTTCTTTCTGCAACTGGGGCATAACATCGAGCGCGACCGTCGGGCCAGCACTTCCTATTTCAAGGAATCCGATTTCACCGATCTCAAGGATTTAGTGGCGAGATTAAAGGGGCAACAGGACCCTGTCTCCAAATTCATTTTCGCGCACCTCCCCAAAGAGACACAGGATCTAATTAACCGCGGCACTGATGAGCCGGCGCTGCGTCGCGCCCTCGCCAAAGACCTGACCGCTCGGATGAAACAGGAGTACGATGAGCGCGAGAAGATGGAGAAGGACCTCGATTACATCGATCGCTCAGACTGGTCAGACAAGGACAAGCGCAAAAAAGAGCGCGTCGATCAGTTTCGCAAAGGCGAGTTTCAGCTTTACGACACCGAGCGCTTTAAGACCGTAAAACTGCCCGAGAATACCGAGAAGCTGCTGAACCAAAATCCAGCCAGTTTCACTCTCATCCGGTTGGACCGCTTGCTTTTGGAAGCAGCCTACCCAACCCAGATTGCCAAAAGCATCGGCGGTGTCTATCCCGACCGTGAAATCATCACTCCCACAAATGATGATTCGCAGAAATCATTCCAGGAATATCTACAGGACGCCCAAAAACGTCTGGATCACGATCGCAAATCCCCGAATGAGCCGCGCCAAATCAAGCCGGGCGAAGACGTCAAAATCGTGGACAATCGCGTCCAGGTCTCCGGCCAGGTCGCGGTCATGGCCATTAACGGATTGCTCACGAAAGTGATTTTCGAAAAAAATCCTGACCACGAATTTTACGTCGAGGAAAGCTTCCCTCTCGACTGGATGTATGACTATCTCACGCCGTATGGCATCATCATGAAGATAAATCGCCAGGTCGTGCCGGAAATCACTGATGAAATGGTCGCGCGCGATCATAAATTCTGGAGCGATTATTCCGAACGGCTGATCGGCAACTGGATTACTTACGACACGTCGGTGACCGACGTTTGCAAGTTTGCCGAAACCGTTTACCACAAGCGCGACTATAAGAATTTCAAAGGCGCGCCCGAATTTGTGCGCGATAACGACGGCCAAAAGGCGTTCTCCAAATTGCGGAGTTCGATTTCGGGTGTTTACGCCTGGCGTTTGCCGCGCGCGAAGACGCCGGCTGAACAACAACGAATGCTCAGGGAAGCTGAGTTTTCGTTCAAGCAGGCTTATGCCTTTTGCCCCTACAGCCCTGAAGCCGTTTTCCGCTATATCAACTTGCTTATTAGCATTGGCCGGGTGGATGACGCTCACTTAATTGCAGTCACCTCCCGTAAACTGGATCCCAACAACGGGCAAATGGATAATCTGATTACCGAGTTGGACCGCATCAAAGAGCAACAAAAAGCCATGGGCGTTCCGCAAGCCGCCGCGCTACCGCAAAATAATAATGCCCAATTGATTGCTGAAACCGCCGTCCTCGAACAGCAATTCGTGGCGCAGCCTTCGAACATGCAACTCGCCTTCAAAATCATGGACAATTACAACCAGCTAAACCAAAAGGAGAAGGCGTTGCCAATCCTCGATAAGGTTTTGGGCTATCCTCAAGCTGATGGCACTCTGTTGCTCATGGCGGCGCAAGCTGCCAATAACCTGGGCCAAATGCCGAAAGTCGAAGAGGCCCTCTCGAAATTGGTTAAGGTCTCACCTGATAATCCCGAGGCATTTTTCGACCTCGCTGGCATCCGGGCTTTACTGAACCGAAACCCGGAGGCGCTCGATAGCCTCGGCCAGGCATTGCGCAAAAGCCGTACTCGTTGGCAGACCAACAAAGCCGCCGTCAATCTCTATAGCAATGCTCTGGCGGATTCGCGCTTCAATAATTTGCGAGCGATGCCCGAATTTCAAAAGCTCATGACGCAGCCGGATGTGATTGCCCAGTAGCCCTATCATAGGCAGTTTTTAATTAACTGAGCCAATCCAACAGCTTGACGCCGTCTTGCTTGCTATCCCATACAGGGTGTTTTACCCCCGTGTCGCTCCAGAATCAGCCTGTTGCCTAACGGCTTTCCATCGTATATTCTTCTGCTTGTTTTATCGAGGTAGCAGAAAGATGAATACTGAAACCAATAATTTGGAAGCTGATTTGGAAACTGAATCTGTCCCTGAAAATTCGGACGCCACCCAGGGCAAACCTGTGAGTGAAGCCGACCTGCTTCAACTCAAAGCCGATGCGGCCAAAGCCAGGGAGCACTGGGAACAGTTGCTGCGCACGGCCGCTGATTTCGAGAATTATAAGAAACGCGCCAATCGCGAGCGGTTGGATGCCACTCGATTTGCCAATGAGTCGCTTTTGCTCAAGCTCCTCCCTGTGCTCGATAATTTCGAAAAGGCCTTGGAAGCCGCGGCCAGTCCGCAAGGCGCATCCGTGCAATCGCTTCAGACTGGAGTGAATATGATTTATCAGCAGCTCAAATCCACGCTGCTCGATACTGGCCTGGAAGAGATTGACGCCACCAATCAAAAATTTGACCCAAATCTGCATGAGGCTTTGTCGGAACAGGAGTCCTCACAAGTGCCGGACGGGCAGGTCCTGCAGCAGGTCCGCAAGGGCTACAAACTTCGTGATCGCTTGTTGCGTCCAGCCGGTGTGATCGTGGCCAAAGCGCCTCTCAAATAAATCAGAAGCATTCGCAGTCCTGTCGCCGGCGGTGAGCACCGCCCGCTCCGAATTGACCCGAATAACTATGGCCAAACGCGATTATTACGAAGTCCTTGTGGTGGAGCGCACTGCCAATGACGAGGACATTAAGAAAGCCTACCGCAAGCTGGCCATCAAATATCATCCCGATAAAAACCCTGGGGATAAGGAATCCGAAGAAAAGTTCAAGGAATTGAGCGAAGCCTACGAGGTGCTCAGCGATCCGCAGAAACGCGCGGCTTACGATCAATACGGCCATGCCGCATTTGATCCCCGCATGCGTGGCAACCGGGCTGGTGGGTTTCACGATCCGTTCGATATTTTCCGCGAGGCTTTCGGCGGGGGCGGCGGCGGGATTTTTGATGAGTTATTCGGCAGTGGCCGCTCCGATCCCACCGGCCCTCAGCGCGGCTCGGATTTGCGTTATGACATGGAGCTGAGTTTCGAAGAAGCCGCTCATGGCTCCGAAAAAGAAATTTCCATTTCCAAACTCGACCAATGTGAGAATTGCCGGGGCACCGGACGGACGGCCGAATCCAAAGTGCGCCAATGCCCTGCATGCGGAGGTCGCGGCCAGGTCATCACTTCCCGCGGAATCTTCAGCATTGCCCAGACCTGCAGCCGTTGCGAAGGAGCGGGTCGGATGATTGAAAATCCCTGCCGCTCTTGCCGCGGCTCTGGCCGGCTCGAGCGCTCGACCAAAATCAAATTGCGCATCCCCCCTGGTGTCGATACCGGCGCGCGCCTCCGCTCGGTTGGGAACGGCGAAGCCGGTCTGCGTGGCGGCCCGCCCGGAGACCTTTACGTGGTGCTGCATGTCAAGGCACACGAGATTTTCAAACGCGATGGTGACGATTTGATTTGCGAGGTGCCCATCAGTTTTGTCCAGGCCGCCTTGGGGGCGGAAATTGCCGTCCCTACCCTCGCCGGTTACGAAAATATTAAAGTGCCTGCCGGGACCCAAAGCGGGTCAGTCTTCCGGCTCAAGGGCAAGGGTATTAAAAACGTGCAAGGCTATGGCTGGGGCGATCTGCATGTGCATGTGCTTGTCGAGATCCCGAGCCACCTGACCGCGGCCCAAAAAGCCAAGCTG
>DASWRJ010000332.1:0-11922 GCA_036403255.1 Verrucomicrobiia bacterium | reverse complement strand
CCCAACTGATGAAGGGAAAACCGCACCCGATGCTCACGAGTAATACACTTCTTTTGGTGCGAGGTTTATTTGCAGATATAGCCTTATTTGCGATAATTTTGACCATTGTTCTGGTGATTTCACGATTAACCTGGAGGGATCTGTTCTTGCAGTGGCGGGGGCGATTTTGGCCAATATTGCACGGTTTGTGGTTATCCGTAGCATTGCGCGGGGCGATTGCTATTGTGGCCATTTTTACCACGAGCATTGCGATGACTGTCCTGCATAAATCCGCGGAAGAGATGAAGGGCTTAGGTCCGAAATCGGAGAACCTGGTGGACATAAAAGCGCTGGTGAATGATCCAGTTTATCTTTTGTTGGGTCTGACTGTGATCAGCTTCGGTATGGGCGGGCTCAGGGAGGAACTCTGGCGCGCTGGAGTATTGGCGGGGTTGAATCGATTAAAACCAGGATTACTGGATAAATTTCCCGGACAACTTGCCGCGTCCAGCCTTGCGGCGATTGCGTTTGGGTTGGGACATTTACCGCAGGGTTGGACCGGAGTGGGCGTGACGGCTCTGATCGGCTTGGGCCTTGGAATGGTTATGCTTTATTTTAGATCCATGTGGGTCGCAGCGTTCGCGCATGGATTTTTCGACGCGGCCTCGTTCGGGATGATTTATCTTTTAGCCAAATATTCGCCAGATCTGCTGAACAAGTTCACTTGACCCAATGGGCCACTCATTTTACCTGCGAGCGGTGCGTCAAGCTTTCTTTAATTTGTCCACTGCTTCCTTCATTTCCGCCAGATGTTTATCAGCCATTGGCGAATCGGTGACGTGGGCGATTTTTCCCTCCTTGTCGATGAGGAAGCTCACGCGCCGGGCCATGCTCTTGCCGGGCATTCGGACTCCATATGCATCTGCGATTTTGCCATCGGTATCGGCGAGCAAAGTAAAATTTAGATTGTACTTGGTAATAAATTTTTGGTGGCTTTGCCCATTGTCAAAACTGACGCCTATCACCTCGACACCGTCCTTTTTCAAGTCTTCCATACGGTCGCGAAATCCACACGCTTCCTTGGTGCAGCCGGGGGTATCATCTTTAGGATAAAAATAGAGCAGCACAACCTTTTTCCCGACTTGGTCCGCGAGCTTGAAAGGCTTGCCATTTTGGTCGTTGCCTTCGATGAGGGGAGCCTTACTCCCAACCGCCGGAGTTTTGGATGCCTCAGCGGCCACACCGGACAAGGTGAGGCTGGCGATGAGCAGTGGGGCGAAATATTTGAGAAGTGTTTTCATAAGCAATTCGGTTTCGATTGATACTAGCTTAACGCAACAATTTGACGGTTGAGCACGGATTTTTCTTCAGCCGCACAGATTTCAACAGCGGTTACGGCATCCTGCACATTGACTACGGAGGGCGCGACGCCCGCGCGAATGCATTGCAGGAAATGGTCCAGTTCACGGACGTAGCCATCGGGTCCTTCACAGGTCACAAAACGGGCCGGCTGCCCATTTTCGCAGAGGCGAAGGGCCTCAACGCCGCGAGCAATGTCGTAATCGACGGTAGCTTTTTCGAAATTGACTGTGTAGGACATGTTAAATCCAAAGCCGGGGGTCATGGCCCAGGAGCCTTCCGCATGCACAATGGCGCTGCCGGGATAATCGTACTGAGTAACTACATGATCGATAGCCCCACTCATTTTGGAATAGCCGGTCGAGAAAACTGAAGCCGGGCGGCCGAAACAATAGTTTACAAAATCCGTATCATGAATGTGGAGATCGAAGAGCGCACCGCCAGATTCCGTGCCGTTAAAAAAATTGTTGTGGCCCCAACCCGGCGGCTCGGCAACTCGGCGAAAACGCGCGGACAAACCCTTTCCATAAGTGCCCTCGACGATTGTTTTGCGTAACCAGGCCCACTCTGGCCAGAAGCGCAGGCACATTGCCGGCATAAATATCCCAGGCGATTTGGCTGCAACCTGAGCAATGGCGCGGGCAGCTTCCGTTGAGCGCGCCAAAGGTTTCTCGCAAAGCAGATGTTTGCCAGCTTGCAAAGTGGCGATGCACAAGTCGCGGTGAGCAGCGGTAGGCGCGCAGATGTCAATGACATGAATAGCAGGATCGCTCAATAATTCGGCAAAGTGACGTGTGGCTTTCACACCGACCATGTCCAATTTGACAGGCTGATTGTCGCCCACATTTCCGATAACTTTCGAGAAATCGCCGTCGAGATGCCGCCCACTGGGATTGCAAATTGCAGCTACGCGCACACCTTCAAGCTGGCGGTATGATTTAATGTGCGTAGCCGCCATGAAACCGAGACCTATGATGCCGACGTTAATCATAATTAACTCAATCTTTCGACAAACTTGCACGCTGTTTTTATATCTTCGAGCCGTTGTTGTCCGGCCTCGCGTTCGATGCAGAGATTGCCGTTGAAACCGATCGCGTTCAACGTGGCAAAGAACTCTGTCCAATTGACCTGGCCTGTGCCCACTGGAACTTCATCACCCCAGGTGCCCGTCACTTTTGTGCGGTTTGCGTCTTTGAGATGACATTGCTTGAGCCATGGTGCAAGGGCGCGCAATGCTTCGATGGGATTGCCTTTATCGTAGAGAATCATATTGGCTGGATCGAAATTGACGCCGACGTTCGCCCGCTGTAGCTGGCGGAGAAATGCGTCCAGCGAAGCAGCCGTTTCCTGGCCGGTTTCGAGGGCCAGATCGATATTGTTCGAGGCAAAAAGGTCCGCGACCAAACGCAGGCGGTGGAGGAGCTTGGCAAATTCCGGGTCGCGTTCGTCATGGGGCAGAAAGCCGGCGTGAAACGTGACCAACCCGATATTCATCGACTGGGCAATCCCGGCGATGGCCTGAATATTCTCCCAATTTTCGTCCCAAGTGTTATCCGGAACGATTCCGCCGGTGAGGCGAATGGATTCCATGGTCGAATAATCTTCGCCTACCGTTGTGAGCATGCCGGAAACGACATCGATTTTGTGCGCGGCACAGAGCGCCGGAAAAGTGCCCCAGACATCGGGCTGCGTGCGAAAGGGATCGAGCGCTAACTGCACCTGGGCAAGGCCGATTTGTTTGAGGTCATCTATAAGCTTTTGCGGTGTGGGCGGCTGGAGCGACCAACTGCACACAGCCAAACGATTCATTAGATTTGCCATAGGACTATTAAGATATTTGGCGCGGCGCGTTCGATGCCAGTGCCGCTGAGTCATTGCTCGCCAACATGCAGAATTAGGGTTAAAAGCGCAAGATGGCGTTGGCGTGGCAGCCGGTCGTTGGTTTCATGGTGCCTGGTTTGCAAATTAAAAGGCGTGGAGAAAGCACGCCCGACAAGCGATCTCGGCGTGCACGCAACGAAATTAGTCCAGTTGACTGTTGAGCTCAGGACTTTTGTGGAGCACAGGTTTTAGCCGCAGAGAGCCGCTATGAACCATAATAATGAGCAAATCGAGAGCCGGTAAAAATTCTGCGCGCAGCACGGAGTGCCCCGTACGTTTTTTAGGCGACGCAGCAGTCCGCGCCCCCACTTGCGACGCGACCTCAACGAATAAAATTGGTGTATCTTTGAGGAGGATTTGCTGCGAGATTAGGGGGTTAGGTTTTTGATTATGCATATTTCATCGGCTATTTTTCATAGCAGCGCGCCGGACTTGGATTCCTGTCCGGACGAGTCATTGCCGGAGTTTGCTTTCATCGGGCGCTCGAACGTGGGCAAGTCGTCGTTGCTGAATTTGCTCACTGGTAAAGAGGCTTTGGCCCGCGTTTCCCCGAGGCCGGGTTTTACCAAGCTCATCAACATTTTCACGATCAACAAAACCTGGAGGCTGGTGGATTTGCCAGGCTACGGGTACGCCCAGGTGGCGCGCCAGGACAGAGCCCAATTCAACCGGCAAGTTGGGGAATATCTCAAGCACCGTCCGAATCTAGCCTGCGTGTTCGCGTTGCTCGACTCGGGGCTTGCACCGCAAAAGATCGATCTAGAATTCGTCGAATGGCTGACCCGCCACACCGTTCCGTACGTGCTCGTTTTCACGAAAACGGACCAGTGTACGCCGGAAGAAGTGCTGGCAAACATAGCTGCCTTTAAGGCGTGCATCGCGGGATTGTTCGTGGAGTTGCCGCAGGTTTTCATGTGCTCATCTACGAGCGGACAAGGTCGGAGCGAGTTACTTGGCGTCATTCACGCGACTTTAGGCGCTCACCCGAGAGAGCCCGAACCAACTGCCCCGACAGCGTCATTGTCAGCGGAAGGCGAACCGCCGTTCAGTCTGCAAGTAAGATCGGGAAGTTCCCGGGATAAAACGGTGTTCACAAAAAAAAGGTCCAAAGTCGCCCGCCCCTGGTAAACACGTGTTTTTCGAGTAGCATGGGCGCTGCGCTCGCTCTCTCTAGGCGAGCAACGCCGGTTAAAGGGTTAAAGGGGTTTTCAGTCGCGCTGGAGACTCTTCATCTTTGCTTGGGGTGCTTAGCGTATGGCAGGCAAAGGGCTTCTGAACGAGATTAAGGGCAACCACATGAAATGCAAAGGGTCAGTTGTTTTAGTAGGGTTGGCTTTGATGGGTGTGCTGCTGTCGAATACCGGCTGCACTTCATTGACGGCGGAAAAGAGGGTGCGGCACTCGGTGCATGCAGAGTACGCTATCAACGACCCGCAATTCTCAAATTCGATCAGCACGCTGCTTGGGCCGCCGCTGCTGCCGGGGAACAGCATCGTGGAACTGCTGAACGGCGACCAGATTTTTCCGGCCATGCTCGAGGCCATACGCGGCGCGCAAAAGACCATCACGATCGAAACGTTTATCTGGAAATCGGGCGAGGTGACAAAGGAATTTGCGGATGCGCTCTCGGAGCGGGCGCGAGCGGGAGTGAAGGTCCACGTCATCGCGGACATGATGGGATCGTCGAAGTTTCGCAAGCGGGACGTGAAGCAACTGCGCGAGGCGGGCGCGGATTTTGTGAAGTTCAATCCACCGCGGCTTTTCAATTTTTTCCGAATCAATCACCGCACACATCGGAAAATCATGGTGGTGGATGGAAAAATTGGGTTTACGGGCGGGGTCTGTTTCGCAGACGCGTGGCTCGGGAATGGGGAGCAGGAAGGGCACTGGCGCGATATTCATTTCCGGATCGAGGGGCCGGTCGTTGGACAAATCCAGGCGGCATTCATGGATCATTGGCTGCAGGCGCGCTCGGAGGTGTTGCACGGCGACAATTATTTCCCCGCCTTGAAAGCGATCGGGCCGGCCACAGCGCAATTTTACAAAAGCGGCGCGCGCGATGGAGCGGAGAATGCATTCCTCAGTTACCTGATGGCGATTGCGGCGGCGAAGCAGAACATCCGGCTTGCGCACGCGCAGTTTGTGCCGAATCAACTACTGCTGAAGGCGCTGCTGGATGCGCGCCAGCGGGGGGTGAAGGTGGAAGTGATCACACCGTCGAAGCTGGACAATTTCGCGGTGCGCCGGGCGGCGCGTTCGCGCTATGGGCCGCTGCTCAAAGCGGGTGTGGATATTTATGAATACCAACCGGCTATGTATCACTGCAAAATCATGATCGTGGACGAGGTGTGGGTCACGGCTGGATCGGTGAATTTCGACGAGCGCTCCTTTCGAATCAACGGCGAAGCGAATATTAATGTGCTGAACCAGGAGCTGGCGGGAAAGTTGGTTCGGACGTTTGAGGAGGATAAAAAGAAATCGAAACAGATTACGCTGGAGGAGTTCAAGAAACGCAATTGGTTGAGCAAAGGGTTTGATTATTTGATGGGGTTCTTTCGTTCGCAGTTGTGAACTGAAAAGGACGGCAAGAGAAATACAATTCGTGGTCCCAGCAGCGCGTATCACCAGAACCTTGGGCCCAGAAACGCCTCAAATTTGTGGTGCTGGCAGCTGGAACCGTATCTCTATAAACAGGCTCAGCGGAAAAAATAGTTTAAAGGTTGGCCAACCAGCCTTCACTTTTTAAGAGAACGGACCAGTTGAAACATCTTCAGTTTCCTTGAAAGAAACAGAACAACTCCGTATCCTACCGAGGAAAGTGCATCCATTTTGAAAAGCGCCAATATACCGGAGAATGAGTCGCGACGCCTGGAGGCGCTGCGCCGTTACGGCGTGCTTGACACGCCGCCGGAGAACGCGTTTGACGAATTGACCCGGCTCGCGAGCCAAATCTGCGAGACGCCCACGGCCCTGATGACGTTAGTCGATGGCGAGCGGCAGTGGTTCAAGTCGCGCGTGGGGTGCGAGATTACGGAAACGCCGCGAAACGTTTCTTTTTGCGCGCATACGATTCTGCAAAATGACGTTTTCGTGGTGGAGGATTCGCGGGCGGACGTGCGGTTTGCGAATAACCCGCTGGTGACCGGCAAGCCGCACATGCGCTTTTACGCCGGAGCCCCGTTGACCACTCCCGATGGTTACAACGTCGGCACGTTATGCATCATCGATCAAAATCCGCGCCGGTTAAGCGCCCTGCAATCGGAGACGCTCCGAACGCTGGCCCGGCAGGTGACGACTCAATTGGAACTCCGGCTGCGGCTGGTGGAACTGAACCGCAGCATCGAGGAACATAAGCGAACCGAGGACCGGCTGCGCAACTCGGAGGCGTTTTACCAGACGCTGGTGGAGACTCTGCCGCAGAATATTTTGCGCAAGGACTTGCAAGGGCGGTTCACGTTTGCCAACAAAAAATTTTGTCATTTCATCAGCCGGCCATTAAGCGAGATCATTGGCCACACGGATTATGATTTTTTCCCGCGCGAGTTGGCGGACAAATATAATCGCGACGACGAGCGGGTGGTGAGCACACTGGAAAACCTGGACACGATCGAAGCGCACATCACGCCCGCCGGAGACAAGCTCTTCGTGCACGTGATCAAAACGCCGCTATACGACGCGGTGGGGCATGTGATCGGCATCCAGGGAATATTCTGGGATGTCACGCAACGCAAGAAGATCGAGGAAGCGCTGGCTTATGAGCGGGACTTGCTGCGAGCGCTGCTGGATAATATTCCGGACCGAATTTATTTCAAAGACACGCAATCCCGATTCTTGCGGTGCAGCAGTTCGATGGGCAAGCGGCTCGGGCTGGAGAATCCGCTCGATGTCGTCGGCAAAACCGATTTCGATTTTCATCCGCAAGAGCTGGCGCAGGAATATTACGAGGACGAGCAGCACATCATTCATACCGGCCAGCCGCTAATCAATAAGCTGGAGAAGCAAACCTCGACGGAAGGCAAAACGATTTGGGCGTCGGTGACCAAAGTGCCAATTTATAACCAGGCCGGTGCGATCACGGGCTTGATCGGCCTTTCCCGAGATGTCACGCAGCTCAAGGAAACGGAGCAAGCGCTGCGCGAAGCGGAGGAAAAATATCGCGCGATATACGAGAATGCAGTCGAGGGAATTTTCCAGACCACGTTCGATGGGCATTTCATCAGCGCAAACCCGGCCCTGGCGCGCATGTACGGTTACGATTCGCCGGACGACCTGGTGGTGACGTTGCGAGACATTCAGCACCAGCTATATGTTGATCCAACGCGGCGCGATGAATTTGGGCGATTGATGAGGGAGCGCGGCGCAGTGAGCGGGTTCGAATCGCTCATTTACCGGAAGGACGGCCAGATCATTTGGATTTCAGAATCGGCCCGGACGGTGCGGGATTCAGCGGGGAATTTCCTATACTACGAAGGAGCGGTGGAGGACATCACTGCGCGGAAAATGGCGGACCTGGAGCGCGAAAAAGCGCGCGAAGCGGCGCTCGAGTCAGCGCGGGTGAAAGCCCAGTTCCTGGCGAACATGAGCCACGAGATTCGCACGCCGATGAACGCGATCACGGGCATGACCGGGCTGCTGCTGGACACGCGGCTTTCGCAGGAGCAGCGCGAGTTTGTGGAAACCATCCGCGACAGCACGCAGACGCTGCTGGCGATCATCAATGACATTTTGGATTACTCGAAGATTGAAGCCGGGCGGATGACATTCGAGGTGATAGAATTTGAGTTGCGGGATGCGCTCCAAAGCACGGTCGAGATGCTGGCCGAAACGGCACAGAAAAAGGGGGTCGAACTAGCCTGCTGGATTGCGCACGACGTGCCGAATTATGTGAAGGGCGACCCGGGCCGTTTCCGGCAAATCCTGGCGAACCTGCTGAGCAACGCGGTGAAATTTACCGACAGCGGCGAAGTGCTGGTGCGCGTCACGAAGGTGGGTCACACGGCAAACACGGTCGCAGTGCAAGTGGCTGTGAAGGACAGCGGCATTGGCATCGAGCCGACGGCGTTGAGCCGGATTTTCAAGGCATTCACCCAGGCGGATGGGTCCACGACGAGAAAATATGGCGGAACAGGATTGGGGCTGACGATTTCGAAGCAAATGGTCGAGCTGATGAGCGGCGAGATCGGAGTCGAGAGCGAGCCCGGGAAAGGTTCGACGTTTTGGTTCAAACTGCCGTTTGAAAAATCAACTACCGACGCGCGCACTTCGCGAGAATTCGAAAGCCAGCATCTCACTGGCTTGCGCGTGCTGGTGGTGGATGATACTGAGACGCACCGGCAGATCATGCTGGACCAGCTTAAGCATTGGAAAATTAATGCGGCTGAGGCTGTGCCAGACGCACAGGCGCTGAGCGTGACCGAACAAGCGGCCGCGGCGGGAAGACCATTCGATCTCGTATTAATTGATGCGGGCCTGAAAGAGACAGGTGGGCTGAGCCTGGCGCAGAGCATCAAGGCCAATCCAGCCACGGCGGCGGCGCGGATCGTCATTTTCACGCCATTAGGTCGGAGGCTGGACCCAGGAGTGATGCAGGCGATGGGCATTTCGGCCTGCCTTGCGAAACCCGTGCGGCAATCGCGTTTGTTCGATAGTTTGGTCGAGGTGATGAGTGGAAGCGGGGAGTTGACCATTTCGATTTGCGAAGAGCCTGAGAAAGCCAGCTATAACGCGCACTCGATCTCGCGCCATGTACGAATTCTTTTGGCGGAAGATAACATGGTGAACCAGCGGCTGGCGCTTCGCCAGTTGAAGAAGCTGGGGTTTCACGCGGATGCAGTCGCAAACGGCTCTGAGGTGCTCGAAGCGGTGCAACGCATTCCGTATGACATTATTTTGATGGATTGCCAGATGCCCGAGATGGATGGATATGAGGTGACGCTGCGCATCCGGCAGAATGACCCCGATCCGAACCATAAGGCGCGTCCATATATAATAGCGCTGACGGCGAATGCCTTGCAGGGAGATCGCGAGAGGTGCCTGGCGGCGGGGATGAATGATTATTTGACCAAGCCGCTGCACATTTCGGACCTGGAGAGCGCCCTGGAGAGGGCGATGTTGATGGTGCCATTGAGCACGCGGCAAGATTTTACCCATGTGCCGGAGGGAACAATTGACCAGGCCATTATTGCCGGATTACGCGAGTTGCGCGAGCCGGGCCATCCAGACCCGCTGAAGGAATTAATTGACCTTTTTCTGAAGGATGCGCGGCCCCGGCTTGAGAAAATGCAGAGCGGGATCGCGGAAAAAGACGTGGCAATCGTGGCTTCCGCAGCGCATACGCTGAAAGGGAGCGCGAGCAACCTGGGAGCCAGGACGTTGGCGTTGCTCTGTGCGAATCTGGAAAAAAGTGCAAAAGCAGGTGATATGACCGAAGCGGCAAATATTTTGCTAGACGTGAGGGGTGAATTCCAACTTGTGGAAAGCTCACTGCTCGCTGAAATGCAGAAATAGCCGTCAACCCGGTCATGGATTATTCCCGTAAAGCCCCCGCTGTACCCATTTTGTCTCCTGCTCAAGTGCTTCTCGTAGAGGATGATGCCTCTCTGGGAAGCGTATTACGGCTCGCCTTGCGCGAAGATGGCTTAAACCTCATCTGCGTGAACAACGGCCCCGATGCGCTGGATTACGTGGCCCATAATCCCGTAGATGTTGTGCTCCTGGATTTGGGTCTGCCCGGCCAGGATGGGCTGGCCATTCTCGAAAAAATTCACAATACGCCAGCATCGGCGGGAATCCCGGTGGTGGTCCTCACGGCCTGGCTGGGCACGGCGGACAAAGTTCGCAGCTTTGAATTAGGCGCGGTCGATTATGTGACCAAGCCGTTTGAAATTGCTGAACTGCGCGCGCGCCTGCGAGGCGTGCTGCGCAATAAAAAGTTGCAGGACGAATTGACCCGCAAGAACGAAGAGTTGCTGGCAGCGACGATCACCGCCGAACAGGGGGTGCGCGCCAAAGCAGAATTCCTGGCCAACATGAGCCACGAAATTCGGACGCCGATGAACGGCGTTATCGCGATGACCGGGCTGCTTTTGTCCACCGAACTGCACGCGGACCAGCGAGATTTTGTGGAAACGATTCGCACCAGCGGGGAATCGCTGCTGACGATCATCAATGACATTTTGAATTTTTCGAAAATCGAATCGGGCAAGCTGGAATTGGAAAGGCGGCCATTTGATTTGCGATTATGCATCGAGGAAGTGCTCGATTTGCTGGCAGCAAAGGCGGCGGAAAAGGGCCTGGATTTAACGTACCAATTGGACGCGGTGACGCCGGAGCAAGTGATTGGCGATGTCACTCGCTTGCGGCAAATCATGGTCAACCTGGTGGCAAACGCCGTGAAATTTACGAGCCAGGGCGAGGTTTCAATTTTGGTGAAAGCAAAGCCAGTCGAGACAGCTGGCAGCAACGGTTCATCGGGCAAAGATGCCGCAGCGCAAGGTCCTGCGTCGAATAACACAGGCGCTGCCAATCAGCCGAGTGCGGAACAAATCGAAAGCGCTCCACCGGAAAAGCGCTGGGAGTTCCACGTGGCGGTGCGCGACACAGGCATTGGCATTCCGCCGGAGAAACTGCATCGTTTGTTCCAATCTTTCAGCCAGGTGGACACCTCAACGACTCGGGAATATGGCGGGACGGGTCTCGGTTTGGCCATCAGCAAAGGACTGGTCGAGATCATGGGCGGCCGGATGTGGGTCGAGAGCATCCCGGAACATGGATCAACCTTTAATTTTACAGTCGTATTGCCTGTCAGCACGGTGGCGCAGCCTTCGTATTTAAAATGTCGTCATCCAAAATTGGCCGGGCAGCGCATTCTGATCGTGGAGGACAACCCGACTGTACGGCATGTATTGGTCGGCGCCGCACAGGCGTGGGGATTAATCACGCGTGATTTCTCGTCCAAGAACGCGCTGCTGGAATGGTGCGCGCGCAACGAAGCGTTTGATTTGGCATTGATCGATGGGCAGTTGCCTGGTTCTGAAAGTGCGACGCTGGCAGATGAGTTGGTCAAGCTGCGTAGGGCCGTCCCCATTGTAACGATGACTTCAGTAGTGGCGCGGACAGAGTCCGGACAGGTGGAGGGAAATGGAGTCATGAAGCCCCTGAAGCCGGGGCAGCTCCAGGCCGCGCTGGTCCACGCTTTAACCGGGGCAAAACCGGTGCCGAAGAAAATTGCCCCTCAAAACAAATTGGATGCAAAGCTGGCCGAGCGCTTTCCACTGCAATTTTTGCTGGTAGACGACAATTTGATTAACCAGAAAGTGGCCTCTCGCCTGCTTCAACAGATGGGTTACAAGGCCGATATCGCTGGTAACGGGCGGGAAGCCTTGCACGCTTTAGAGCAAAAACATTACGACATCATCCTTATGGATGTGCAAATGCCTGAAATGGACGGGTTGGAGGCCACGCGCCGCATTCGAGCGCGGCAAAAAGAGCCTGCAGCGCATCCGAATTTTCAGGAGCCCATCATGATTATTGCTATGACGGCCAACGCCATGCACGGCGATCGCGAGAAATGCATGGCAGCAGGCATGGATGATTACGTGCCCAAGCCGGTGCGGCCCGAAGCGCTGCAGGCAGTGGTTGAAGGATTTGGCAAAACCTATCGCCAAAACACGCCGGCATCCGAGGCAATGAATGCCCCGCAGG
>DASWRJ010000331.1:0-3463 GCA_036403255.1 Verrucomicrobiia bacterium | reverse complement strand
CCATGTACATCATGCCGCCCGCTTCAGCGATGGCGGCCTCCATCGGGTCCAGTTCGATTTCCACAAACTGCATGTCATCCCCGAAAATTTTGTAGTCGATTTCGTGCATCATAATGTTCGCCAGTTTTGATTCTCTGTCTGTTTCTTACTTATGCCCGGCGCCTCCTACTCAAGTCAACCTTTGGTCGATTCCAAATCGTTTCGAATTTTGTAAGCGCTTTTTGCTTTCAGAGAGACGGCCTTCGGGCCATTGTTTTCTCAACTTTAAAGAAAGGTATCCCATGGGCTTAATGAATTTTATTAAAGGCCAGTTGATCGAAATTATCGAATGGACCGACGACTCGCGCGACTCCATCTCCTGGCGCTTTCCCGATGACAATAAGGAAATCAAGCGCGGTGCCCAGCTAATCGTGCGCGAATCCCAGGTCGCTCAATTCGTTTATCTCGGCGAATTTGGCGACACCTTTGGCCCCGGCAAGCACACCCTCACCACCGATAATATTCCCGTTCTCACCACGCTCAAATCCTGGAAGTACGGCTTCGAATCGCCCTTCAAGGCTGATGTTTACTTCATCAACACGCGCCTCTTTACCGGCAACAAATGGGGCACTTCAAATCCAATCATGTTGCGCGACCAGGATTTCGGTATTGTCCGCCTGCGCGCGTTCGGCACTTACGATTTTCACGTCACAGATCCAAAGCTGTTTCTCAAGGAGGTCGCTGGGACTGATCAGCATTTTCGATTGGATGAATTTGCCGATACCATGCGCTCGCGCATCGTCAGCGTGTTCAGCGATGCCCTGGGCTCGTCTAAAATTCCCGCGCTCGATCTCGCCGCGCGCTATACCGAAGTCGGTCAGGCCCTTTTGCCTCTCATTAACCCAACCACGCAGAGCAAATACGGCCTCGAGGTGACTTCCTTCATTTTGGAAAATGTCTCCGTGCCGCCGGAAGTCGAAGCCGCCATCGACAAACGCTCCAGCATGAGCGCCATCGGCAACCTCAATGAGTACGTCAAATTTCAGATGGCCGAAGGCCTCGGCAAAGGCGATAGTGGCGCTGCCGCCCCCGCCCAATTCGCCATGGGCGTCGCCATGGCTCAGCAAATGGCCCAGCAACTCGCTCAATCGCAGTCGCAGCCTCCACCTATTCCATCTGGCGCAGTGCCTCCGCCCATTGGCAGCGCCCCTGGAAATCCCGATCTTCTTTCGCCAGCCGATGCGGCCAAAATTCTTGGTGTCACCGAAGCCGATGTGATGGCGACCATCCAAAGCGGCGATCTCAAAGCCAAGAAAATTGGTTCAGCCTACCGGATCACCAAAGCCGCCCTCGACGAATTCCTCAAACAATAACCATGCCGGAAGTCGCAGCTCTTCAAAAACACCCCTGCCCCGAGTGTGGCGGTGATGCCGTCTGGAACCCGGCCAAAAAGGCGCTCGTTTGCCCTTATTGCGGCACCATTGTTCCTGCCACACTAAAGCTCGACGGCAGCGGCATCGAGGAGCATGACCTCGCCCAAGCTTTGCGGGACATCCCGGATGATCAACGCGGCTGGCAGGAAAAGAAAATCGCTGTCAAATGCCAGAGCTGCCAGGCGATCTCAATTTTTGATCCCGGTCGCGCCGCCCAACGCTGCGAATTCTGCGGCTCGCCTGAAATCGCTCCCTACGAAGAAACCAAAGACCCCATTACGCCAGAGAGCCTCTTGCCTTTTGTCCTCTCTGAAAATCAGGTCCGCGACGCCTTGCGTGCCTGGTATGGCAACCGGTGGTTCGCGCCCAATCAACTCAAATCCGGTGCGCTCACCGATACGGTCAAAGGCGTTTACCTTCCTTATTGGACATTCGATGCTCGCGCCGACGCGAGCTGGACCGCTGAGTCTGGCTATTACTACACCGAAACTGAAACTTATCGCGATTCCAACGGCGAAACCCAAACGCGGCAAGTGCAGAAAATCCGCTGGGAACCCAGCTCTGGCCAGCTCGAACATTTTTTCGACGATACCCTCATTCCCGGCTCAGTGGGAGTTGGCCACGATCTCCTGGCCGGGATTGAGCCGTTCCCCACCCGTAGCGAGCTTAAGCCGTACGATCCGGTTTTCCTGCGCGGCTTCATCGTCGAGCGCTATCAAATCGATCTCGGACGCGCCGCCGAGCAATCCGAGCACAAAATGGACGCTGAAGTCCGCGCCTTATGTGATCGTGAAGTCCCCGGCGATACCCATCGCAGCCTCAGTGTCGAGACTGAATACAGCGACCGCACTTTCAAACATATCCTGTTGGCGATTTGGTTGCTCACTTACACGTACGGCTCAAAATCCTTCCAAGTCATCGTCAATGGCTACACCGGCGTTATTGCTGGGCAGCGGCCTTACAGTTGGGTCAAGATTTTCTTCGCTGTTCTCGCTGGAATCATCGTGGCAGTCATTCTATTTGTGCTCTTTCAACGCCATTGAGGCAGTTGCTGCAAGCAGAAAGGGCTGATTATTAACTAGCCTTACAGCCGGAGCGCTAAAATTAATTCTCATTAAGGCTTTTTATAGTTTCACGTGTGGTAACCCTAGGAGGAGTTCCTTCTCTTCCGCTCGCAAGGCTAGGGTCGCATTCGCTTAACGTCCTCTCAAGAAAGCCTTAACTCACCTAGCTTAGCAAAACCTTTGCTTTTGCTCCATTACCCCCATAAGCCTTTTGAATCGCATTTCTTGAATATAATACGTAAATCTGTTGACGAAATCACAAAATTTGCAGAAAATGCGTCATCCAAACAATCTAAACTGTTGGTTCACATACGCCCTTTACTATGAAAAGATTCTTGTTTTTCCTTACCGGCGCAATGCTTTGCTCCGTAAGCATGTTGCAAGCTCAGATAGCGGTTCCTGCCGGCGGGGTCACTCTCAATTTTTCGTCCATTCCCGCCGACACAGAGTGGAATACATATTCCGTTCCAGGTGCAGGTACGACTGCCGATACCGACGCCTTTATGGATACATGGATGACCACCAATGCCATCCCAAACATTACGGGCGGCACTAATACATTAAGGACTTTGGCTGCCGACGCGACCAGCAGCAAAGCATATTGGAACTCCACTTCCCAAAGGCTGGTCACACAGCCCACGGCCAACGCCGGAACCCTGCTCATCGCGCATCTGCAAAACACCTCCCCAGGCCTTGTCGATAGCCTCAGCGTTTCTTACACCATGTTTTGCGGCGCTGCCGGAACGACCACTGGCGATCCAATCTTTGGCCATCGCATCTTTTACAGCCTCACTGGCAATGCTGGTGACTGGCATCCAGGCCTGGTTCCGGATCAGGTCCTTACTGCCGCAAACACTTCGGCGCCCAAGAGCTTTACCCTGACCTCCCTCGGGTGGGCCGCCGGCAGCCTCCTCTACATAGTCTGGGCTGACGACAATGGCGGTCCCAATCCAGATGGCGACTTCGGCATTGACGACATCACATTCG
>DASWRJ010000330.1:0-5137 GCA_036403255.1 Verrucomicrobiia bacterium | reverse complement strand
TCTCTCCCTGCTAATGCATTATTGTTTGAACTCAACAAATCTGTGCCTCAATCTGCCGCTGATGTTCGAGTTGCTCAAAACAGATCCGTCCAGCAAAGCGCGAATTGGCCGCCTTACCACCGCGCGAGGCGCAATTGACACGCCGGTTTTTATGCCCGTGGGCACGCAGGGGAGCGTCAAAGCGCTCGACCCACGCGAACTGATCGAGATGCACACCCAAATCATTCTCGGCAACACTTACCACCTCTTCATTCGTCCCGGGCTTGACATCATCACGCAGGCGGGCGGTTTGCATCGATTCATTGCCTGGGACAAACCGATGCTGACCGACAGCGGCGGTTTCCAGGTCTTCAGCCTCGCGAAAACCAGCAAGATCAAAGCTCATGGTGTCGAATTTCGCTCCCATCTTGATGGGTCTCTTCTCTTCCTTGGCCCCAAAGAATCCATGGAAATCCAGCGCGTGCTCGGCTCTGACATTGCGATGGTATTCGACGATTGCCCGCCTCACACCGCGACGAAAAAAGATGTGCATGCGGCCGTCCAGCGCACCCTTCGCTGGGCTGAGGAATGCCGCGCCCAACCGCGCGCGCCACAGCAAAACGTCTTTGGCATCGTGCAGGGTGGAAACTATCGCGAGTTCCGCGAAGAATGCGCCAAAGCCCTCGTCAAACTCGAATTTGACGGCTACGCCATCGGGGGCGTGAGCGTCGGCGAGCCCGAGCCGGAAATGATGCAGGCCATTGAATTCACCGAACCTTTTTTACCGGCGAACAAAGCTCGCTACGCTATGGGACTCGGCACGCCCGCGCAAATGGTCGAGCTCGTCGCGCGCGGCGTGGATATGTTCGATTGCGTCCTGCCCACTCGCATCGCCCGGAACGGCACCGCTTTCACCCGCAAAGGCACCTACGGCATCAAGGGCGGCGGTTATAAAGCCGACTTTCGTCCCATCGAGGAAGGCTGCGAATGCTTTGCCTGCCGCCAATTCTCACGAGCTTACATTCGCCATTTGCTCAACGTGAATGAAATTCTAGGCCTGCGGCTAGTCAGCATCCACAACTCGCACATGTATATCAAGGTGATGGAAGACATCCGCGCCCACATTGCCGCCGGCACGTTTGCCGAGTTTCGGCGTGAGTTCGCGGCCACTTACATTCCCAGCCAGAAAGTGCTCGCCACACGAGGGCAAACGATGGTCAGAGGAGTGGATGAGTAAGCCCGAAAAATACCTGGCTTGCGATAGTCCCCAGAGTTAGGTGGAGGCTTGCAGAAAAGCACGCTTTTACCTATAATGCTTCAGTGAAATTGGCAAATTTGGAATCGCGCTAAAAAAGCGTCCCTTTCGCCCTTTTGAAATTAGAGTAGATGGCAACGTAGTGGTTGTGAAGCATCCTGAGCAGGGCCTTCTTGCCGAAAGGAAGAGCACGCTGATTCTCGTTGATCCGGATGACCACATTCACATTTTGGACACCGATCAGATCAGCAAAATCCGTTTGCTGCCGCGCTCTGAATCACCCATGAGCCGTTAAAAGAGCAGCGCGACGCACCGACTTATTCCGATTTCACACTCAGCAAATACACAAACGTTGCCCCGCCCTTGTCATTCGCGTCCATCAAACTCAAGAGATACGCGCCGTCATGGGAAATTTTTACGTGCAACACCGCATCACTGCCGTACTCGGAATCATCGCTACTGGCGACTTGATGCCCGTGCTCATCATATAAAGTGAGCAAAGCATCCAAACTTGAGCCGTAGCGCGCCGCCTGCACTTCTGCCGTAATCATCTGGCCGGCTTTGCACTGGATCTTAAATACATCGACATCCTTAGCTTCTCCGATTGACCCGAGATAAAATTTTCCAAACTCCAACGGCTGCGCTTCGCGAAAGCTGCCATTTGATTCTTTCTCCTGAACCAACTTTCCCGAAGGAACAATCACTATCGTTCCAGGCTTGCTCTCTCCATTTGTCGAAACCAGCGTGAACCCGGTTAGTCCAGCGGGAGCATTTGTGGGAAGCGTAATCTGCAAATCAATTTGGGCATCGCCAAACTTCTTCACGTCCGCATCCTTTGGGACTTCCGCCTTCCCTTTAGATTTGATCGTGTACTCGACATGCAATTCCGAATTTGTAAATCGAACCTCGGTCACATTCGTTAAATTTTGGCCGCGAATTTTGACCTTATTCGTCACGCCCGGGGAAATTGCCAGTGGCAGGACCATCACAATGGACGGTGGCTCAGGCGCTTTCTTCTCCTCTTTTTTCTCAGCTCCAAACGAAGGAATAGGAAGAAACAAAAAAACAAGCCCGCAGGCGGGCATTAACCTGCCGCGAAATCCATAAAATTGAACCGCCTTCAATCAGGAATAAAGTTCCTTGATCAAGTCGCCCTGATCCAAAATCTCCACCGGCCGCCCCTCCGGCGTCCGCAGTTGCTTGCGCGGATCAATCCCGAGCGAGTCATAAACCGTGTACGCCACATCCGCCGGATGCACCGGCCGTTCGGTGACGTAAGCTCCGGTTTTGTCCGTCGCGCCGATTATTTTTCCCGGCTGCACACCTGCGCCCGCAAATATCATCGAGCCTGCTTGCCCCCAATGATCGCGTCCCGCGTCCTTATTCACTTTGGGAGTGCGGCCAAATTCGCCCATGCACAGCACGAGTGTATCCTTCAATAAGCCGCGCTCTTCCATGTCGCTAATGAAGGTCGCAAACCCCTGGTCGAACTGGGGAAGCTTTTTGTCGAGACTTTCGAATATTTTCGAGTGGTGATCCCAGCCCGCGTAATTCACGGTCACAAAACGAACACCACCCTCGACCAACCGCCGCGCCAGCAGGCAACTCTGGCCAAAGTCATTCCGTCCGTAGGCGTCGCGCATCTTTTCATTTTCTTTATCGATGGCAAAGGCCGCTTGCGCATCCGGCGACAAAATCATTTCGGCCGCCTTGCGTTGAAATTCATCGTATGTTGCAATCTGGTCATTGCCCTCAATCTGGCGCGAGAGATGGTCCACTGCCTGTAGCAAAGTCTTGCGCCGCTCGGCCTGCTGCGGAGAAATGGCCTGGGCCATGGAAAGATCACGCACCTTGTAGTCCTTGGCATTGGGATCGCCCGCCTTGAATGATTCATAGCGCCCGCCCAACCATGCGCTTTTGCCAAGCTCCCAGGTAAACGACGGATTGCGCGGCACCGCCACATATGGCGGCACATTCGCGGCGAACCCTGTCTCATGCGCGACCACAGCGCCCATCGAAGGAAAATCGCCAAAGGGCGAGCCAAACCGGCCCGAGAGCACCCAATTTGTGGCCGTCTCGTGGTGATCGTTCCCGTGCTGTTGCGAGCGCACCAGGCACACCTTATTCATCACCTTGGCCATTTTGGGGAGCAGTTCACCGACGCGCAACCCTGTCACGCTCGAGGCAATGCCTTTGTACTTTCCGCGAATCTCTTCCATCGCGTCCGGCTTCAGGTCAAAGGAATCGTGGTGCGACAATCCGCCGCCTAAATACACCAGCACGACCGACTTGGCCCGCGCGGAACTGGGCGAGGCAGCACCCGCCGCTTTTTGCATCGAGAAAAGCCCTCCCAGCGACAGACCCAATGGCGCAAGTGCCCCGACGCGCAGGAAATCCCGTCGCGACCAGCCGTTACACCATTTATTCCGTTTGGACGTTAAAGAAATATCGAGCATAAATGCTTATTCCCACGTTTGGACGCGCGGGAAGCGCTCGAAATTTAATAATTTCCCTGCTATTCCGCAATTCTATTCGGACACCGATGTTTTGCCGTTGCCCTTGATCGGCTGCATCGTCATCGGGTCGCGCAAGGGCAATTCCACCAGACGATTCCCGGCCAAGCCAGGCAGCGACACTGGATGATCCGGATGCGATTTCAAAATCTCGTCCTTCTGCCCCACGATCAGAATCACCAGCTTGGATGGGTCCAAATATTTCGCTGCCACCCGATGCACGTCATCAATCGAGATCGCGTCGATGCGCGCTCGATATTTTTTGAAGTAATCCGGGTCCTTGGCAAAACGTCCGGTGAATTCCTCCATCGCAAAAACATTCGCCACTTGCGCCTTGGTCGCAAAGGTCCGCGGGAACGTCTCGATGAACGATCTTTTGGCGGTGTTCAATTCTTCTTTCTTTACCGGCTGCTCCTTCATTTTCTTCATCTCCTCAAGGATAATAGAAGCCGCATACGCCACCGTCCGCGATTTGGATTGGAACCCGGCCGTAAAGGTCAGCGGATAATAGGTGCCGCCAGGAAAACTCGATCCAGCCGAATAAGCCAGCCCTTCGTCCGAGCGCACTCGCGCCATAATCCGGGAGGTGAATCCGCCGCCGCCCAAAATCCGGTTCATCACCGCAATTGGAAAATAATCAGGGTTGTCCCGTGTTACTCCCGGCAGCATCATCGCCACGCGGCCCTGGTTGACATCTTTATCCACAATGTAAACGCCGGACTTGGCAAACTCAGGATCGGCTGGTATCGCCGGTGGCTTTTCACCCTGGAATGGCCAATTGGCAAACAGCTTCTCCAATTTCTCGATCATCGCGTCCCGATCGAAATCGCCGCTCGCGGCCACCACAAAATTACCTGGATAACACCACTTCTGATGAAATGCCTGCAACTCCTCGCGCGTGATCGAATTCAGCGACGCTTCGGTGGTGAAGCGGTTATTCCAAAATTTCTCACCATAAGCCAGCAGCTCGCGCTCGCGATTTTCAATTTCCGAGGAGTGATCGTTTCGCTCCTTCATTGCTTGCAAAATCTGTTGCTTGCGCAGAGTGAACTTGTCCTCCTGAAATCGCGGCTCAGTCAGCACTTCCCGCAACATCCCTATTCCCTCGTCCAACCCCTTCGAGAGCAGATTCAGGCTCACGCTCCCTTCGGTATCGCCGAAGTGCGAACCTAATCCCGCAGCCAAAAATGCCAGCCGCTCTTCCAAATCCTCCGCGGATCGATGTTTCGTGCCGCCTCGCGCCATCATATAACCCGTCAAATCCGCCAAGCCTTCCTTCCCTTCCGGCTCCACAAAATCGCCCGCGCGGATGTAAATCGTTATCTGTGCCAGCGGCAATTCACGGTCTGGCACCACAAACGCGACCGGCCCAGCTTTGAGTTGCACGCGA